>JAAFIJ010000315.1 GCA_013298675.1 Rhodobacterales bacterium
GGCTGCGCAGCAATTGTCCGATACGGAACAAAATCAATCCCGCAATCGCCAAAATAGGATAGGACAGCACCGAGGTCGCCCCGTCCGAATAGCCGCGCGGGTCCATCGATGACCCCCGCAACGCATCAACTCCTAGCAAAATGCCCAAGACGACCGCGTGATAGCGTCCCTCTGCCCGCCGCTCTTGCGAAAGCCGCAAAGCACCCGCCTCGGGGCCACGCGGGAAAATCCGCCCCCCCAACCAATTGGCAACAATGGCCGGGACCACAATATTGGGCAAAGCATCAATGACTTGGCGCGCAACCTCGCCCGGCATCTCCGTCAGAACAAGCGCCACCAACAACACGAACAGCGCAAAAAGCGGCAGCGCCACTTCACCCAAAGAGGCCAGCAAAGACCAAACCACCCTGCCGCGTGCAGAGCCCCGGCTTTCCAACCGCAAAGCAAATTTTGCGATCCATAGCCGTCCATACCAGCCCGAAACAACCGACAAGCCCAAGAGCAAAAGGATCAGTGGCAGGTTGTCGAAAAACGCGCCCTGCGCCTTGGCGTTTTGCCAGTTAGAAGTGATTTCATCCCAAACCGTCACCCAAGTGTCAGTCAGCGCAATCACAGCCTCGGGCCAATTGGCGGGGTTGATCGGTGCCGGCCACAACTGCAACAAGGCGTCTGCCTGTCGTTCCCGCAGCACCCGGTCAATCTCACGGATCAACCCATCGGCGCGCCGATATGCCTCTTCTGCGGCGATACCCGGCGCTTGCAAGCGCACCAACTGTTCTGAGAGTTCGACCCGCCGTTGAGCGATTTCGGCTGTTTCAGACTGGCCTTCGCTTGGCGGTGCGCCCAAAGCGGTGATCTGCGCGCGAATGGTCGCAATGCGCGCAACATTGGCGTTTTGCGCGCCCAAAAGCGCCTCACGCCAATCCACCAACTGCTTGCGCACACTTTCTAAAGCGAGAGACGCCGCATTGCGGTTTTCAATAGCCTTTTCGGCGCGCCCGGCCATCTGGTCCCAGTCGACATAGTTCAGCGATTGAACGTCTGTCTGCACCTGTGAAACAGCGCTGGGGTCCTGCACCACCGGACGCGGCACCAATGCACCTGTTGCGTCAACTTGTGGGGTCGCGCCGTCAAGGTTCTGGGCATCACCTTGCGTTATAAAAAGCGCCAGCAAGACTGCCAAAACTGCCGTTCGCCAGACCCTAGAAACGCCAAGTCCCGCACCAGATCGCGCGTGGTGCTTCATGCGTCTTCAAACACCGTAGGAATGACACTCGGGGCGCGGTCCAACCATTGCGGAACCGGCAGACCCTTTTCCTTAAGGAACGCCGGATTATACAACTTGGACTGATAGCGATTTCCAAAATCGCACAGAATGGTCACAATGGTGTGTCCGGGGCCCATTTGCTGCGCCATACGGATTGCCCCGGCAATATTGATCCCAGAAGACCCGCCCAGACAGATCCCTTCTTCGGCCAACATCTCAAAAACCAACGGCAAGGCTTCAGCATCCGAAATCCGGTAACTGTAATCGGGGGTAAAGCCCTCAAGGTTCGCCGTGATCCGCCCTTGCCCAATACCTTCGGTGATCGACGTGCCGGGCGAATCCAATTTTCCGGTCGTGTAAAACGCATGCAGAGCTGCCCCTTCGGGGTCTGCCAAACCGATCTTGACGCCCTTGGGCTGAAGCGCCAAACCAACACCGGCCAAAGTTCCCCCAGAACCAACCGCGCAGATGAACCCATCCACCCGGCCCCCGGTTTGCTCCCAAATCTCTGGACCCGTGGTTTCAACATGAGCCAACCGATTGGCCACATTATCAAACTGATTGGCCCAAACAGCGCCATTGGGCTCGGTGCGCGCCAGCGCTGCTGCAAGACGACCAGAATAGCGCACATAATTGTTCGGGTTTTTATAAGGCGCCGCAGGCACCTGCACCAGTTCAGCCCCCGCCAAACGCAACATGTCCTTCTTTTCCTGACTTTGCGTTTCAGGAATAACGATGACCGTGCGGTACCCCATAGAGGCCCCAACCAACGCCAGCCCAATGCCCGTATTGCCCGCAGTTCCCTCCACGATCGTCCCGCCAGGCTTCAACGCCCCCGACGCCACTGCATCGCGGATCATGTAAAGCGCTGCCCGGTCTTTGACCGATTGACCGGGGTTCAGGAATTCACACTTCCCCAAAATCGTACAGCCTGTCAGTTCGGATGCGCGCTTCAGTTTCAGCAAAGGTGTGTTGCCAATGGTATCGGCCAAATCACTGTGAATCCGCATTGCAAACATCCTTTTTTGTCATTGCTCATGGTTTAGGCGGGCGCGCAGATAAACTCAAGCACTACGGATCAAATCCTCAGCTTCGTCGAACGACTTGGCGCAGACCGGCTACCGCCCCCCGGCCCGCTCTCGGCGTCCTCCCGGTGGCGCGCCCTTCCCTGCCATTCATCTGTTCTAAAATATCCCCGCCGGAGGCTCCACCCCATACCCATAAAGGCAGCGCTTCAAACCTGACGCACCAAAGCAAAAGCCTGATGTGACTGGCATGGCTTTTGTCAAACTCTCAAGTGCCGCGGCCAGGTTAGCCCGCCGTAAACAACCCATCAGCTTTCAGTCCGGCATAACACTCGTCCAGACTCTGGCGTGCGCGCGCCATCAAGATGTCGATCTCGGCGGGCGTGATAACCAAAGGTGGCGAAATGATCATCCGGTCGCCGACATGGCGCATGATCAAGTTATTGGCAAAGCACCGCTCGCGGCACCGATACCCGACAGTGCCGGTTTCAGACGCAAATTTTGCCCGTGTCGCTTTGTTCGGCGTCAGGGCAATCGACCCCATCAGACCCACCAGTTTGGCTTCTCCAACCATCGGGTGGTCCAGCAAACCATTCCAACGCTCCAACAGATAGGGGTGTGCCACGTTGCGCACGTGCTCGATGATGCCTTCGTCTTCGATGATGCGCAGGTTTTCCAACGCAACGGCCGCTGCAACAGGATGGCCGGAGTAGGTATAGCCATGGTTGAAATCACCATGTGAACCCAAAACTTCGGCCACTTCGTCACACACGATCGATCCGCCGATCGGCTGATAGCCCGACGACAAGCCCTTGGCGATGGTCATGATATGCGGGCGGATGCCAAAAGTTTCCGATGCAAACCAGTTTCCGGTGCGCCCAAATCCGGTGATCACTTCGTCTGCGATCAGCAAAATTCCGTATTTATCACAGATACGCTGAATTTCAGGCCAATAGGT
>JAAFIJ010000316.1 GCA_013298675.1 Rhodobacterales bacterium
CGATGGCTCGGTGGTGATCGCCTCGATCACATCTTGCACCAACACCTCGAACCCTTATGTGATGATCGGTGCCGGTCTGGTAGCACGTAAGGCACGAGCTTTGGGTCTGAAATCAAAGCCTTGGGTGAAAACGTCGCTGGCTCCGGGATCGCAGGTCGTCAGTGAATACCTTAATGCGGCGAACCTACAAGAAGACCTCGACGCCGTCGGTTTCAACTTGGTTGGCTATGGTTGCACCACCTGTATCGGCAACTCTGGTCCGCTTGATCCGGCAATTTCGGCCGCGATCGCTGAGGGCGATCTGGTCGCTACGGCCGTTTTGTCGGGCAACCGCAACTTTGAGGGCCGGATTTCCCCAGACGTGCGCGCCAACTATCTGGCCTCGCCGCCCCTGGTTGTGGCCTACGCATTGGCGGGCGATATGAACATTGACCTCACCACCGAGCCTTTGGGCATGGGCACCAATGGCCCGGTTTACCTCAAAGACGTCTGGCCAACGAACAAGGAAATCTCTGATCTGGTGGAGGCAACTGTCACCCGCGCCGCGTTCCAGAAGAAATACGCCGACGTGTTCAAAGGCGATGAAAAGTGGCAGGCGGTGCAGATCACCGATTCTGAAACGTATGATTGGCCTGCGTCATCAACCTATATCCAAAACCCACCCTATTTCCGCGGCATGTCCAAAACACCGGGCGTGATCAGCAATATCACCGGGGCACGGGTGCTGGCGGTCTTGGGTGATATGATCACCACTGACCACATCAGCCCTGCTGGATCGTTCAAAGCGTCCACTCCAGCTGGTCAGTATCTGACCGAACGACATGTGCCAGTCAGTGAGTTCAACTCTTACGGCGCGCGCCGGGGCAACCACGAAGTGATGATGCGTGGCACATTCGCCAACATCCGCATCAAGAATGAAATGCTTGCAGGGGTTGAAGGCGGCTACACCTTGGGGCCAAATGGGGTGCAAACTTCTATCTACGACGCCTCTATGGCCTATCAAGCAGCGGGCACACCGTTGGTGATCTTTGGTGGCATCGAATACGGTGCGGGCTCTAGCCGTGACTGGGCTGCCAAGGGAACCGCGCTGCTGGGCGTCAAAGCTGTTATTTCTGAAAGCTTTGAACGTATCCACCGCTCCAACCTCGTTGGTATGGGGGTGATCCCATTCGAATTCACGGGTGGCGAGACGCGCAAATCACTTGGTCTGAAGGGAGATGAACGGGTCAGCATTGACGGGTTGGACGGCGATCTGAAACCGCTGTCGACCGTGCCATGCCACATCACGTTCGGCGATGGCACCACCAAAACCATTCAGATCAAGTGCCGTATCGATACCGAGATTGAGATCGAGTATGTCGAACATGGTGGCGTGTTGCACTATGTTCTGCGCGATCTCGCCAAGGCCTGACATCTGATAGAATTGCAAAAAGGCCCGGGAAATGTCCCGGGCCTTTTTGCAAACGTTCAGCTGATCTTGAATCACTCTGCGGCCAGCGCTTTATCCAGCTCTGGTAGGAAACGTTGCTCATAGTCGCTGCCGACCATAGGGCCGATGAACCGGTAGGCCACTGTCCCGTCACCGTTCAGAATAAAGGTTTCAGGCGGGGCGCTGACGCCCCAGTTCAGGCGGGTCCTGCCCTTGGGATCAAAGATGATGCCCGCAAAGGGATTGCCGTCCTCTTGCAAGAACGCCAGCGCTTGATCAGATTTATCCATCATGTTGACGCCGTAAACCGGGATACCCTTTTGCGAAAGCGCTTTCAGCGTGGGATGTTCGGCGCGGCAAGGCGGACACCAGCTTGCCCAAAAATTCACCAAGACGACCTGCCCCGAAGCCAATTCGGGCGGCCCAAACCCCGCGATCCCCGGCAGTGTTTCTGTCCCCAAGTCCGGCGCGATCTGTCCGATAAAGGCTGACGGCAATTGCCCCGGATTGCTGCGCTGCATGCCAAGATAAAACATCGCAGCGAGTGCCAAAAACAACAGCGGTGGCAGGGTCATAAGAAGTTTATTCATCACTCGCTCCGCGCCGTTTCTCGGCATCATCCAGTTGCAGCTTGATCCGTTTGGACTGCCAAAGAGAAACCGCCACCAATGCAACGATCAAGGCAATAGAGGCCGCATAAGACCCCAAGACGTAACCCGCATATTTTCCCAGTTCCGGCATCACGCAAATCTTTCCCGTGTGATGATCGCTTGAAGGCGGCGCTTGCGAATTTCACTGCGTGTGCGCACCAGCACCAATGAGACGAACAGCAAAACAAATCCGGTAATGCAGATCAGCAACGGAAACCAATAAACATCCGACACATTTTCTTTCTTGTCCAAGGACAGGCTCGCGCCCTGATGCAGCCCTTGGTTCCAGAACAGCACGGCATAGCGGCTAAGGAATGCGAAAACTGATCCGACAATGCACAAGATTGATGTCAGATCCGCCGCGGTATCGGGATCCTCAATCGCTTGCCACAAAGCAATATAGCCCAGATAGAACAAACCCAGGATCAGAAAGGACGTCAAACGTGGGTCCCATGCCCACCAGGTTCCCCACATCGGCTGCCCCCATATGGCGCCTGTGACCAATCCGATGACGGTGAACGTCAATCCGATCGGCGCTGCTGCCTTGGCCGACAAGGCACTGACGTGATGGCGACGGATCAACCAGATCAGTGACGCGACGAGCATCATCATCCAGGCAGAGATCGCCAACATTGCACTGGGGACATGCAAATAGATGATTTTCACCGTCGATCCAAATTTTTCCGCATCGGGTGTAAAGAAAAACCCCCAAATCAGCCCAGAGGTAAGACATATAACGGAACCAACAGCGATCCATGGCAAAATGGCGCCAGAGGTTTGCATGAACCGCTTGGGGTTTGCATAGTCCCAGATAGACATCTTACTTGGTCCCCTATCCGTTCAACGAAGGTTAATACGCAAGGTGGCAGCGGCCGCAAAGGGAAGGATGCCCACCGCACCGGCGGTTATCGCAGCAAGCAGAGCCAAAGCTGTTGCAAAATCCTGCCCCGTCGCGCCCCGCTTTATGACCTCTGCTCCGAAAATCAGTGAAGGGATGTAAAGCGGAATGACCAGTAAGCTCAACAACAAACCGCCGCGTTTTAGTCCAATCACCAAGGATGCGCCGAACGCCCCAATCATCGACAATGCGGGCATACCAAGCCCAAGTGACAAGGCCATTGCC
>JAAFIJ010000317.1 GCA_013298675.1 Rhodobacterales bacterium
TCGAACGGTTCCTTCGATGTGGGGTCGGTGAATTTGTCGAGTTCACCAAAGGACAGCTTTCCGTCGGCATAGCGACCGCGCAACGACACACCCCTGGCGCGGACATCGCGCAAACTTGCGCCGGAAAAATTCAGGGCCACATCCACCTCGACTTCGTCCGCAGTCAAATCGGGGCGTGCAGGATCGCCGATGACGAGATTGCGGATACGCTGGGTGCGAAAGCCGATCTGGTCGATGCTGTAGGTCGCACGGACACCCCTGCTTTGCAGTTCGTTTTGCACGAAACGGTCGGCGATGGTGTTGCGCTGCGCCCATGCGATCAACACCAGGCCGACAAAAAGCGCGGCAACGGTGGTGAAAATGATGTGCTTCCACCGCCAGCCGCGAAAGGGTTCGGGCGCGCTATCCATCGTTATATCGGTGTCGGCAGGTTCCGGCATGACTGTCAAATGCGTGAAAGGGCATAGGGTTGCAATGCCATTCGCATCTATAAGCTTGCCTGAACGACGAAAATTTCCGAAAAGGCGATAAATTGCAAAAGGATAGCCGCGATGGGGGTCGCCCACGCAACTGACTCACACCATGGAACCGGCCACCGCGCCCGCCTGCGAACGCGCCTGCTCGAAGCCGGTGGTGACTCGCTTTTGGACCATGAACTGGTCGAATATATTCTGGCGCTGGCCATTCCCCGAAAAGACACCAAGCCTTTGGCCAAGCAGTTGCTGGCACATTATGGCGGCTTTTCGGCGTTGCTGACGGCGGATACGGAAAATATCGTGCGGCAGGCCGGAATGGGCGAAACCAGCACCGCGGCGCTTAAAATCGTACAGGCGGCTGCGTTGCGTCTTTTGAGCGAACCGGTCCGCGAACAGCCCATACTCGCATCCTGGCAGTCTTTGCTCGACTATCTGCGCGCGGACATGGCCCATCTGACCATCGAACGCGTCCGCACTCTCTATCTGAACAGCAAGAATATGCTGATCCGCGACGAGGTGACGAGCGAGGGGTCAATCGATCAGGCAGCGGTCTACACGCGCGAAGTTATCCGGCGGGCGATCGACCTTGGCGCGGCGGCGATCATATTGGTGCACAACCACCCGAGCGGCGACAGCGCCCCCAGCCGTCAGGATATTGCCATGACGCGCGACATCATGACCGTCGCCAAAAGCTTCGGCATCGCAGTGCATGATCATATCATCATCGGCAAAGACGGCTATTCCAGTATGCGGAGCGCGGGCCTTATTTAGCGGGTGGCCAAATCTGTGCGGGTGCAGCATAGGTTGCATATGAACTCTCCCCTCCCCGTAAAAAAGACACTTGGTGACAAGGAACTGACCGTCATGATGGCGTCGCTGATGGCGCTCAATGCCTTGGCGATCGATTCCATGTTGCCCGCATTCCCTGCAATTGTCGGCAATCTCAGCCTCGCGAACCCCAACAGCATCCAATATATCATCTCGATTTTCCTGGCTGGAACAGGTGTCGGCGCGTTGATCCACGGCCCCTTGTCGGACCGTTACGGCCGCAAGCCGATCTTGTTGATTGCTACCGTCGGTGCGGCGCTGTTTTCGCTTGCCTGCAGTTTGTCGACCAGTTTCGAGATGTTGCTGGCGATGCGCTTTTGCCATGGCTTGATGGCTGCGGCGATGGGTGTGCTTGTGATTTCCGTCATTCGCGACCAGTTCGAAGGTGACGCCATGGCGCGGCGCATGTCGACCATTTTCCTGATCTTCATGATCGTTCCGATCATCGCCCCCACCATCGGACAGTTCGTCCTGCTGTTCGCAGGATGGCGCACCATTTTCGACCTGATGGCCTTCATGGCGCTGATGGCGGCGGGCTGGGTCTATTACCGTTTGCCCGAAACGCTGCACCCGGAAAATGTCATCCCTATAGAACCACATGCCTTGGCCAAGGCGTGGACGAAGGTGATCACCAATCGGAATGCCGCAGGCTACATGATCGGGGCGGGTATCGTGCAAGGGGCGCTGTTCGGCTATCTGAACAGCTCGCCCCAATTATTTGATGAAGTTTTCAATGCGGCAGACTTCTTCACGATCGGCTTTGCCATCGTGGCGCTTGGCATCGCGGCGTCGAACTTCACCAATTCCAAAATTGTTGAACGATTTGGTGCCCGACGGGTATCCCAAACGGCCCTGATCAGCTTCATCATTTTGGGGTCGCTGCAAGTGGCGGCTGCCGAATTTGCGCCAACGTCGCTCCCCCTGTTTCTGACTTTGCTGACGGCCAATATGGCTATGGTCGGCTTTATCGGGTCCAATTTTTCGTCAATCGCCATGACCCCCTTTGGCGACGTTGCCGGCGCGGCATCCTCGTTCCAATCTTTCGTCAAAACACTTTTGGCGGCAGGGATCGGCGCAGCCATCGGCCAACAATTTGACGGTAGCGTCCTGCCGGTTGCGGGCGGCTTTCTGGTGTGCGGACTTGTCGCACTGGCCCTCGTCCTGTGGTGCGAAAAGGGCCAGTTGTTCACGCGCCCGGGAACGACCCCTAAAATACCGAACAACCCACGCGGACAATAAAAAGGGAGGCCGAAGCCTCCCTTTCTAGTTTACGCTGCGACAGTTTTTAATTGTCGTGCACGGGTCCGGGGAATTCTCCCATATCCGGTGCATTATCCATCATCTGGTCATGCTGCAGGTTGGAATTGCGCATTCCGTAGATGAAATAGAGCGCAACTGCACCGACCAGGAAGTAGATGAAGAAGATCAGAACATTATAAGGAACGGTCGTGATCAGATAGAGGCACGACAGAATCCCCAAGGCCGGTGTCAGCGGATAGAGCGGCACCGAAAAGCCACGTGGCAGATCAGGTGCAGCGCGACGCAGATAGATCACCGACAGACATACGATGGCGAAGGCCGCCAGAGTACCGACCGACGTCATGTCACCCAGCACGTTGATGTCGAAGAACCCAGCCGCAACGGCTGTGATCGTGCCGACGAGCATCGTGTTGATATAAGGTGTGTGGAACTTCGGATGCACCCGCGAGAAAATCTTGGGCAGCAAACCGTCACGTGCCATGGTGTAGAAAATACGCGTCTGGGCATACATCAGAACCAGCACAACCGACGTCAGACCGATAATTGCACCGACCTTAATCGTCTTCGCGAGCCATGCCCATTGCGGGCCAAAGCTGTCCACAACCACAGCAACGGGATCCGGCACG
>JAAFIJ010000318.1 GCA_013298675.1 Rhodobacterales bacterium
GACAAGATCCAGATGAAAGACGGCCTGCTGTACATCAACGGCGCCGTTGCCCCGCAGATTGCAGACGGCGTGTTTGAAGAGGTGATGGAACCGCAAGGTCCGATGAAAAATCGACCGCGCTGCGAGAACGAAGTCGTGGGTGACGGGGCGATCTGCCAAAAGTCGCGCGCAATAGAAACCTTGCCAAACGGTGTGGCACACACGGTTTTGAATATCGTGAATGCTTCAACCCTGCCTGACAACTCTGCGGTCTTTACGGTGCCCGAGGGCAAATACTTCTTCATGGGCGACAACCGCGACAACAGCGCTGACAGTCGCTATGACAAGGACGCGGGCGGCGTAGGCTTTGTGCCTGCCGAAAACCTGATTGGCCGGGCTGAACGGGTTATCTTCTCCTCCGCCGGATCGTCGATGCTTTCGGTCTGGGCTTGGCGTTCTGACCGTTTCTTTAAGGCGGTGGAGTGAGGCTCTCTCGGGAACTCAAGGCCTTCGAGGCTTGTATTGGGCACAGTTTTCGCCAGCCAGAGCTGCTTGCGCGGGCTGTGACTCATGCGTCGATCTCGTCGCTGACCCGGCCTGACAATCAACGGTTGGAATTTTTGGGTGATCGGGTTTTGGGGCTCGTGATGGCCGAGGCACTTTTGGGGGCCGACGGAACCGCGACAGAGGGGCAATTGGCGCCGCGCTTTAATGCGCTGGTACGCAAGGAAACCTGCGCCGAAGTGGCCCGCGAGATCGGTTTGGGTGAGGTGCTGAAACTCGGCCGGTCCGAGATGATGTCAGGTGGGCGGCGCAAAGAAGCATTGTTGGGCGATGCGCTAGAGGCGGTGATCGCCGCCGTCTATCTTGATGCCGGATTTGAAGGGGCCAAAGCGATGGTCCTGCGGATCTGGGGCCCCCGTGTTGGTGCAGTGGATCACGATGCGCGCGATCCTAAAACCAGCTTGCAAGAATGGGCGCAAGCGCGCGGGATGCCGCCGCCAGAATACAAAGAAGCAGACCGCAGCGGGCCAGACCATCAGCCCATGTTCACGGTCGAAGTCACCCTGATCAGCGGCGACGCAGAACGCGCGCAAGCCGGATCAAAAAGAGTCGCCGAACAAACGGCAGCGCGCACACTTTTGGCGCGGTTGGAGAAGAACAATGACTGACGAAGTAATGGGCGCACGCGCAGGTTTTGTCGCCTTGATCGGCGAGCCGAATGCGGGAAAATCGACGCTTTTGAACCGGATGGTGGGGGCCAAAGTCTCTATCGTGACGCATAAGGTGCAAACGACACGCACCCGCATCCGGGGCGTGTGCATGGAAGGCGCATCGCAGATCGTGTTCGTCGATACGCCCGGCCTGTTTCGCCCGCGCCGCAGGCTTGACCGCGCGATGGTCAAGGCCGCTTGGGGTGGGGCCGCGGACGCCGACATCATCGTGCTGCTGATAGAGGCGCAGCGCGGTGTGACCGAAGGCGTCGAGAGCATCATTGACCGCATGCGCGACCAGATCCCGCAAGGCCAAGCTGTGGCTTTGGCGATCAACAAGATTGACCGGGTCAAGGCAGAGGTTCTGCTCGCCTTGGCCGAAAAGATGAACGAAGCCTATCCCTTTGCCGAAACTTTCATGATTTCGGCCGACAAGGGCTATGGCGTTGAAAAGTTGCGGGTTTGGTTAGCTGGACAATTGCCGCTGGGCCATTGGTTTTATCCTGAAGATCAGATTGCTGACGTGCCAATGCGCATGATCGCGGCTGAGATGACCCGCGAAAAGCTGACCCTGCGCTTGCACGAAGAATTGCCTTACCAACTGACGGTGGAAACCGAAAAGTGGGAGGATAAGCCCGACGGATCCACTCGCATTGATCAGTTGATCTATGTGGCGCGCGATGGGCATAAGGGCATCGTTTTGGGCAACCAAGGCGAGACGATCAAATCGATCGGGCAGGCGTCGCGGGCTGATATCTCTGAATTCCTTGGCCGCACGGTGCATTTGTTCTTGCAAGTCAAAGTGCGCCCGAACTGGTTGGAAGAGGCAGAGCGCTATGATGAAATGGGGCTTAACTTTAAAGACGGCGATGCCTGAGGGGGCAACCGTCTGGTCTGGTAGACTGCGCAAATGACACCGCGTTTGGCCAGCGAGATTTGGGTTGCGGCCTATTTGACCCGGCTTCGGTTGGCCAATATTCCGGCCTATGTCATCACGCGCGGGGATGCGACGGCCGGGGTTGTCTTGGTCAAACTGGCCACGCTTGACGGGCAGGCGCGCGTGTTTGAACCACGATTCGACCTTTCCGAAAATCGCCGGGTTTGGGCGATTTTGATCGCAGGTGCAGAGCCTGACGTTGATGCGGCTCTGACGCGCGCGCGGACACGCGATAGCGATTTGTGGGTGATAGAGATCGAAGACCGCGCCGGGCGCAGTTTATTAGAAGAGGACGGTTTGACGTAGACCTGTTTGGTATCCCGTATCTGTTGTCTTGCGTCACGTGCCCGCGCGAGACTATGGTCTTGCATGGATTGGCGTGACGAAGGCGCGGTACTTTCCGTGCGGCCGCATGCAGAAAGTTCCGCCATTATCGAAGTTTTGACGGCACAGCATGGGCGTCATGCTGGCGTGGTGCGGGGCGGTGTCTCGCGTCGGATGTCCCCTGTTTTGCAGCCCGGCAATCAGGTTGCTGTGACGTGGCGGGCCCGGTTGGATGAACATATCGGCAGCTTTACCGTGGAACCCATTCATAGCCGCGCCGCGTTGATGTCTGATCGAATGGGCTTGGCGGGGCTGAATGCAGTTTGCGCCATGCTGCGCATCACCTTGGCCGAACGCGAGGCGCATCCGGTGGTGTACCGTGCAAGTTTGGCGCTGCTGGATTTGATGCAAGCGGGCGGCGACTGGCCAGCGCACTATTTGCGTTGGGAATTGCTCTTGCTGGAAGAAATCGGCTTTGCGCTTGACCTTAGCGTTTGCGCCATTTCGGGAAAAAGAGATGATCTGGCCTATGTCAGCCCCAAAACTGGTCGGGCGGTGAACCGGGATGCGGCGGGGGACTGGGCGCCAAAGCTGTTGCCGTTGCCGCCCAGTCTGATGGGGCAGGGGTCTGCAAGTGCGGTAGAACTGGCGCAGGGTCTGGCAATCACTGGGCATTTTCTGCACCGCTCGCTGGTGCCTACTCTGAACGGTCGCCCCTTGCCTGCG
>JAAFIJ010000319.1 GCA_013298675.1 Rhodobacterales bacterium
CTGTCTTTGCGAGTGAATACAGGCGGCTGGCCATAGGGCGCGGCGACGGCATGGGTGCCTTGCGCATATTCCGCGCCGGACCACATATGCACCCAGGTTCCTTCGGGCAGCACCACATCGCGCGCCATCTGGTCGGCCTCGACCACGGGGGCGACCAGCATGTCGGCGCCATAAAGATATTGGTCCTGAAGCCGGTAATAGGCCGGATCATCATAATGCAGGAACAGCGGGCGCTGCAGCGGCAGGCCTGTGGCCACAGCCTCGTCCGACAATGCGCGGACATAGGGGGCGAGGCGGGCGTGCACCTGGCTCATCCGTGCAAAATGGGTGAGGATTTCGGCGCTGCTGTCGAGCTGCAGATTATCCGCCGGGCGGTTGCCCTCATGGCTGCGCATCACGGGGGCAAAGGCGGCCATATCGATCCAGCGGTGCATCAAGTCGGCGCTGCGCACGACGCCATGCAGGCTGGTATAGCCGCCCAGATCGCTATGGTGATAGGCATTGCCCAACAGGCCGGAGGACAGCGCGCCGGTCAGGACGGTGTTGATACCGTCATGCCGCGAAAAATCGACGCATTGGTCACCGGCCCATAAAAGCGGGCACCAGGCCTGAACCCCCGAATAGCCCGCCCGCATGAAAAAGGTCGCCTCGCCGGTCTTGCCCCGCGCGGCGATTGCGTCGGCGTTGACCTTGGCCCACAGGACCGGCCAGCGGTTATGCGCCTCCATCGGGTCGGACCCGTCAAACAGCCGCACATCGGTGGGCAGATATTCGCCAAAATCCGCCATCCAGCCCGATAGCCCGAAATCGAGCATTTCCTGCCCGATGATGCGTTCGGAAAACCATGCGGCGGCGTCCGGATTGGTGAAATCGACAACGCCTGCGTCAAATTCGCCGAAATCCACGGCATAGGGTTCGTCGCTGTCCTGCCGCAAAGCCAGATAGCCGAGCGCAGCCGCTTCGGCAAAGAGCGGACCGTCGACGGCGAGATAGGGGTTCACATAGCCCAGAAAGCGCACGCCCCGTTTCGCCAGCGCCGCAATATGTGCGGGCAGGTCGGGATAGCGCTTGGCATTCCATTGCCAGTCCCAGAACAGGCGCTTGCCAAAGCTTGTCTGGCGGATGCCGATCCAGTCTTCACACCACAGGCCCGTAAGCGCCGCGCCGGACGCGGCGATTTTTTCAAACCGCGCAAATGTATCCTGACCGTCCTTCAGGCCGACAATCGCGCCGGATATGGCCCAGTCGGGCAGTGGCGGCTGGCGTCCGAAACGGTCGGACAGGCCGCTGACCAATGCCGGCCGGTCGGATGCGGTAAAGATTTCCAGTTCGACATCGGCTTTCCAGCATTCGATTCCGGCCCGGCCTTCCTCGGTCAGATCCAGAACGGAATAAGCGGCGGTTTCGAGATGGACGGCATAATTTTCGGAGCTCAACCATGTAGGTTGCGGATAGTTGGTCGTCCAGTAATCGCCACCGGCCAGCCCTTCGCTATCCATGATCTGCGTCAGCTTGGTCGACTTGTCGCGTCCGACGCCGGGTTCGGATGTCCAGAAAGGATAACGCCGGTCGTTGAGGCAGAGATAGGACATCTGCTCCCCACCACCCCAAAAGGCTTCATGCGGGTCGCGGCGCATATCGATCCACAGACGGTTGATGGCATGATCGGTACAGCGAATCCGCAAGGCCAACTTCCGGGCATCTGCATCGACCTTGATTCCCAGAATCGAATCGGGCCGCGCGCTGCTCCACAAACGAATGGCGCCATTGTCATTGGCGAAACAGTCGAGCGGCAGCCGAAGGTGCAAATCGTCGCCGATTTTGAAGTTGCCGCGCACCATTTCCATGTCCGGCGTGCCGATGCCGATGGCAAATGCGGGGGCGTGGGTGCGGTGCGCCAAAACGCAGATTTCGCCTGCAAAAAGGTCGAAGCCATCGGCGTGCATGATGAACTGCGATGGCACTGCGCTCTCCCTTTCTCCGGTTTAGAAGGACTATGGCATCCTTGCCACAGTCGTTGCGATAATTTGTCCTCCTATATGACACCGCTAGACATATTAAGTCAATCTGGTTAGAGCGCCCCTTTATGAACGGTATAACCCGCTAAAGCTTTTCTTGCTTGCCTTAACTCAAGCAAAATAGTTGAGAATGGGTAGCCGAATTTAAGGGAGGTGCCTTATGCAAAGTTCCAAGTTCCATAACCGTAATCTAATTCGCGCCACATTGCTGGGCGGTTGCGCTGTTGCGCTCGGTTTCAGCGCGCCTGCCATGGCGCAGGTTGAAGAAATCGTTGTGACCGCACAGAAGGTCGAAGAAAATGTGCAGGATGTGCCGATCGCCATCACCGCTGTGTCGGGTGATGCGCTGATCGCAGCCGGTACCACCAGCCTCGAAAATCTGGGCCAACTGGTTCCTTCGGTCACCTTCCGCAAGGGCACGACCAATGCAAACTCCGCTGTCGTCCTGCGCGGCGTTGGCACCATCTCCTTCTCGATTGCGGCTGAACCGAGCGTATCGACCGTCGTCGACGGCGTCGTTCTCAGCCGGTCTGGTCAGGCCTTTGCCGATCTGGTTGAAATCGAACGTCTCGAAATTCTGCGTGGACCTCAGGGCACGCTGTTCGGCAAGAACGCATCGGCCGGTTTGATCAATGTCGTTTCAAAGGGCGGCACGGACACATTGGAAGGTGAATTTACAGCGGAATATTATGAAGGCGACGAAGTCCGCACGCGTGGCACCATTTCGGGCCCGCTGGCTGAAAATCTGACCTTCCGTGCCAACGGCTTTTTCGGAAAGTACAAGGGCAACATCACCAATGTTGCGCCGTTCCAGACCAAGGACAGCAAGATCAACGGTTATGAGCATCTCGGTTTCCGCGGCCTGCTCGATTTCGACAATGGTCCTGCACGCATCAAGATTATTGCCGACTATTATGAGGCCGATGACGATTGCTGCGGCGAAGTCACCGGCGTATCGCGTGGCGCGCAGTTGAACGCTGAGCTCAACCTGCCGCTCGGTGTAGCGCAGGGCGAAAACCAGCGTTTCGTCAGCCATAATCTTGTCACCCAGTCGCTCGATCGCCAATGGGGTCTGACCGTCAATGCCGATTTCGACGTCTTCAGCGACCATGTGCTGAGCGCGATCTACGG
>JAAFIJ010000032.1 GCA_013298675.1 Rhodobacterales bacterium
CAGAGCGCTACCGTGAACTGTCCAACCGGATCTCTGACGCGTTGGACTTCATGAGCGCGGCTGGCGTGAATTCTGACAACAGCCATTCCCTGCAAGCCGTTGATTTCTATACAAGTCATGAGGCGCTTTTGCTGGAATACGAAGAGGCATTGTGCCGCATTGATTCCATCAGCGGTCAGCCCGTGGCAGGCTCTGGCCATATGGTGTGGATCGGCGACCGTACCCGTCAACCCGACGGCGCGCATGTAGAGTTTTGTCGTGGGGTGTTGAACCCGATCGGTTTGAAGTGCGGCCCGACCACAACCGCAGATGACTTGAAAGTGTTGATGGCCAAATTGAACCCGCAAAATGAGGCGGGCCGCCTGACCTTGATCGCGCGTTTTGGCGCGGGCAAAGTCGGTGAAAACCTGCCGCGTTTGATCAAAGCGGTTCAGGAAGAGGGTGCAAAAGTGGTGTGGTCTTGCGACCCGATGCATGGCAACACGATCAAGGCGGCGTCTGGCTACAAGACGCGGCCGTTCGAGTCCGTGTTGCGTGAAGTGCGCGAGTTCTTTGCCATCCACAACGCCGAGGGCACCGTCCCCGCAGGTGTTCATTTCGAAATGACCGGTCAGGATGTAACCGAATGCACCGGTGGTTTGCGCGATGTGACGGATGAAAATCTGTCTGACCGCTACCACACGGCATGCGATCCAAGGTTGAATGCTTCGCAATCTTTGGAACTGGCGTTCTTGGTTGCCGAAGAGCTTTCGGCGCAACGCGTTGCAGCGCGCCGGATTGCTATCTGATCGGATTTTCCGATCAATATCGAGAGACGATGGGCGGGCCAAATGGCCCGCCTTTTGCGTTTGAACCTAGCGTGAATGAACCAGACGCAAATGTGAGCCAGTTTTCGACACCGAATCTGGTATGCGCATACTGTCCGCAGGACCACGACCCAGTTCATTTGTGATACTTTCTGTGCGCACAACCTCTTGCACCACACTTGCAATTGCAAACCTGCGCGACCCGCGACCGATGTTGCCCGCACTCACCAAACAACCAAGCGCTATTTGTGGCTCTCCGGGGATGGTAGCCAATGGCAAGATGCACAGATGCGCCGAAAGGGAGGGGTTACTTAAGCTGCGTTCGGCCTCGAGTCTTAAGTCCAACACGGTCGGCACATCATAGCTGGCTTCCAACAGTTCGGAAAAGCGCGCGCGACTGTTTGGCTCTATCAGCGAAGAGACCGGCATCCCGCGTACGTCCATCCCCATCAACTCGCTCAGATGAGTGCCTGCCAAGCGGAACCGTGCTTGGCCCGGCGCGATACGTTCGATCAAAAACACATTTTCCAGCGCATTCGCCATGCCTCTGGCATCGATTTCTGCGCGAGTGGGGATCGCTCTGTCTTGACGAAGCGCTTCCCAATAGCCGCGCACCAGCTGCATTTTGGATTGATTCAGCAGGGCGGCTTCTACTTTGTCACGTCCAGTTTCAAAAATGCGCAGCATGGCCCAATTACTCACTTGTTTGACCTGTCAATTCGAACAAAGGTCGATTTCCAATTGAAACCGGGAAACGCAATTTTTTGAGGTCAACTCGACAGTTAACTCTTGCGCAACACCTGTTACCATTCCCTTAATCTACACGAGTTTTGAAGAATTTTGTCGAGAATCTCGATAAATGGTAAACAACGAAAATCCGGAGCGGACGACGCGATGATGTATTCGATGACGGGATTTGCGGCTGCGAAGGGTGCGGGGGCCGGATTCTCTTGGGTCTGGGACTTGCGATCGGTGAACAGCAAAGGACTTGATCTGCGCATCCGGGTTCCTGACTGGGTCGAAGGATTGGAGTTTGTACTACGGGCCGAGCTGGCAAAGCGGCTTCAAAGGGGTAACATCAATCTGACGTTGAAGATTACGCGCGACGCGGGCGCGGGCAACCTTGACGCCTTTCGGATCAATGACGCCTATCTTTCCCATATATTGACAGCACTTTGCACGGTTGAAAATGCCGCGATGGCTGTCGGGGTGACCTTGGGCCAGGCCACCAGCGCGGATGTTCTGGCCATTCGCGGCGTCACCGAGCAAGTTGCCGAAGAGACTGATACCTTGGAGCTAAAGCAAATCCTGCTGGCCGAGGTGCCGGGCCTAATTGACGCGTTTCAATCGTCACGGGCATTGGAGGGCACGGCTCTGGCGAGCATCATAACGGCACAGCTGGCGCGGATAGAAACGTTGGTTTTTGACGCGGGTCATGAGGCCGATGCGCGTCTGCCACTGGCCGCAACCACTTTACGCGAAAGTGTGGATCGGCTGATTGGACAGATAGACAGTCTTGATCCCAATCGGCTTGCCCAAGAACTTGCTCTACTGGCAGTAAAAACTGACGTTACAGAAGAGTTGGACAGATTGACTGCGCATACCAGCGGTGCGCGCGCCCTGCTGAGCGAAGGGGGATCCGTAGGGCGCAAATTTGATTTCTTGATGCAAGAATTCATGCGCGAGGCCAATACCTTGTGTTCAAAGGCGCAATCCCTTGGGCTTACGAGGATCGGGCTTGACCTAAAGGCGGTGATTGATCAGATGCGCGAACAAGTTCAAAACGTGGAATAGAAAATGGTGCGCCGTGGCATTTTGATCATTCTGTCTTCTCCGTCAGGCGCGGGTAAATCCACGCTTGCACGCCGGTTGATGGAATGGGACCCATCCTTGCGGTTCTCTGTGTCTGCCACAACGCGCGCACCGCGCCCGGGTGAGGTGGACGGTCGCGAATACTATTTTAAATCACGCGCAGAATTTGAGACCTTGGTCAAAACCGGTGAGATGTTGGAACACGCCGAAGTTTTCGGTAACTTTTACGGCTCACCCAAGGCACCGGTCGAAGTTGCGATGGGGCAGGGGCGTGACACCCTGTTTGACATTGATTGGCAGGGTGGGCAGCAGGTTCGCAATTCGGCACTGGGGCGCAGCGTTGTGTCCGTGTTTGTGTTGCCTCCGTCTATCGCGGAACTAGAGCGCCGTCTGCGGGCGCGTGCGCAAGACAGCGATGAAGTGATTGCGGGCCGCATGGCCAAAAGCCGCGACGAGATCAGCCATTGGGCTGAATATGACTATGTGATCGTCAACAATGACATAGACTCCGCATTTGCAGAACTGGTGACGATTGTGCAAGCCGAACGCTTGCGCCGTGATCATCAGCCAGACCTGTCCGATTTCGTACGCACTTTGAACCAAGAGTTTGAAAGCCGATGATCTATTCGCTCGATGGTGTTCGCCCCACGATACATCCAACAGCTTGGATTGCCCCGACAGCTGTGCTGATCGGCAATGTTGTTGTCGAAGAAGGTGCAAATATCTGGTTTGGCGCGGTTTTGCGCGGTGACAACGAACCGATCACAGTCGGTCGTGGGTCAAACGTGCAGGAAAATGCGGTGTTGCATACCGATATGGGGCATCCCTTGGTGATCGGTGCAAATTGCACGATTGGTCACAAGGCTATGCTGCATGGCTGTGTCATCGGTGAGGGCAGCCTGATCGGCATGTGCGCAACCATTTTGAACGGCGCTACCATTGGTGCAGGGTGTTTGATCGGCGCAGCCGCCCTGATCACCGAAGGCAAAGAAATTGCCGATTGCAGTTTGGTGATGGGCGCGCCGGGTAAGGTAATCAGAGTGCTCGACGAAGACGCGCGGGCGCGGTTACTAATGTCCGCGCGGGGCTATCAGGCCAACGCGCGCCGCTTTGCGCGTGGCCTTGTCGCGGTCGTCCCCCAGGGGTGTTAGCCCCAGACCGCCCGTGAAGCAATTTGCTCTGCATCCTCGGGATAGACGCCAATATCAAGCGCTTGGCTGCGCGGCATCTGGGCGATTTCGTCACGGATGCGGCGGTACGCTGCCTCATTTTTCACAGCGGTAAACAGGTTTTCAATCAATCGGTTCATCATTTTTCTCATATCATCTTATGT
Source organism: Rhodobacterales bacterium (assembly GCA_013298675.1). GTDB lineage: Bacteria > Pseudomonadota > Alphaproteobacteria > Rhodobacterales > Rhodobacteraceae > JAAFU01. The sequence goes on from JAAFIJ010000032.1 coordinate 3,952, forward strand.
GCCGGATCACCCGAACGGCTTTCCCAATCACATGGCTTCGATATGGGGTGGTTCTTGGAAGGTGACAACCGATGAAAATGACCTGCCTCTATGCGGCTTCGGCATAGCTAGGGGGCGAATGAAAACAAGGGACGCCTTCGCGCCCCTTGCTATTTTATCAGAAAACCCAAGTGTTAAATCAAGCGGCCCATGGCCACGGCGGTATCCGCCATGCGGTTGGAGAAGCCCCACTCATTGTCATACCAGCTTAGAATCCGGCACATCGTGCCATCCATAACCTTGGTTTGGTCCATATGGAAAATGCTGGAATGCGGGTCATGGTTAAAGTCAGCACTGACATTTGGCTGATCGGTAAAGCCCAAAATCCCCTTAAGACGGCCATTGGCCGCCGCACGGATTGCATCGTTGATCTCTTCAACGCTCGTTGTGCGAGTCGCCTCGAACACCAGATCGACAACCGAAACGTTAGGTGTTGGAACGCGAATTGCGACGCCGTCCAACTTGCCCTTCAATTCTGGCAAGACCAGTCCAACAGCTTTGGCTGCCCCAGTCGAGGTTGGGATCATGCTTAGTGCTGCCGCGCGGCCGCGGTAGAGATCCTTGTGCATGGTGTCGAGCGTTGGCTGATCGCCCGTATAACTGTGAATGGTGGTCATGAACCCACGCTTGATGCCGATCGCGTTGTTCAGCACTTGGGCGACGGGTGACAAACAGTTCGTCGTGCAAGAGGCGTTAGACACCACGATATCGTCTTTGGTCAGGGTGGAATCGTTTACGCCGAACACGATCGTCTTGTCCGCGCCGTCACCGGGCGCAGAGATCAGAACGCGCTTGGCACCGTTTTCCAAGTGCGGCAGGCATTTTTCCTTGGATGTGAAAATGCCCGTACACTCCATCACTACGTCGATGTGCGACCACGGCAGGTCGGCAGGGTTGCGTATGGCTGTGACCATGATGGGGCCGCGCCCCACATCGATGCTGTCGGGTCCAGTGGTGACCGTCGCAGGGAAACGCCCATGCACTGAGTCAAAGCGCAGCAAATGCGCGTTGGTTTCGACCGGACCCAGATCGTTGATCGCCACCACTTCAATATCAGTCCGACCAGATTCGATGATCGCGCGCAGAACGTTGCGCCCGATGCGCCCAAATCCATTGATTGCTACTTTTACTGACATATCTGACTCCCAATTGGTTGGTCGAATCGCACGCGTTATGATTGCGCTAACATGTACAGAAAGTATCGCAGTTCAATGTCAAAACATGTGCAGTTAACGCCAGAATGCGAAATATTCGACCAGATCGGCCAGTTTGTGCAAGATAAAGATCGTTGCGACCGTATCGTTAAACAGCATGTCCGCGACAATTGCCAAGACCACCGCCCCGGCAATCGCAAAATCTATCCGATGCCCCATGGGCTCCTCCAGTTACTGAAGAAGCCGCCCCATCACACCAGCCACGTCGGCCATGCGGCAAGAGAAGCCCCATTCATTGTCATACCATGCTAATACGCGCACAGTATGGCCACCAACAACCTTGGTTTGATCTGGGGCAAAAATGCAAGACTGCTGTGTATGATTGAAGTCGATAGACACCTTTGGTTCGGGGTCATAGGTCATGACCATGCCCATATACCCATGGGCCGCCGCCCTTACGATTTCGTTCACATCTGCGACGGTGACGGATTTGCGCGACACGAACGTCAGATCAACTGCCGAGACATTAGGCGTAGGCACGCGAATAGAGGTTCCGTCCAATCGGCCAGCCAGTTCTGGTAAAACCTCGCCGATCGCTTTTCCTGCCCCGGTGGAAGTTGGGATCATCGCCATAGCGGCCGCACGGGCGCGATAAAGGTCTTTGTGCCTACGGTCCAGTGTCGGTTGATCGCCGGTATAGGAATGGATGGTCGTCATGATGCCGGATTCAATTCCGATCGCGTCGTTCAGAACCTTGGCCAATGGCGCGAGGCAATTCGTGGTGCAAGACGCGTTCGACACAACTTTGTGATCGGCCGTAAGGGCACGGTGATTGACCCCGTAAACCACGGTCATATCTGCTCTTTTCGCCGGTGCTGATACCAAAACCCGTTGTGCGCCGCGATCAAGATGCACCGCAGCCAACTCTCGTGCATTGAATTTGCCGGTGCATTCCAGCACGACATCGACCCCCTCCCAATCCAACTCTTGCGGATCATAGGTGGACATCACCCGCATCGGACCACGGCCGAGATCAAGCGTGTTTCCTTCGACCTTAACCACACCGGGAAAGCGACCATGGACGGAATCGTATTTCAGCAGATGGGCATTCGTCTCAATCGGGCCTGTCGCGTTAATCGCGACCACCTGCACATCGTTCCGCCCCGATTCGGCGATATGTGCCAAAGTGCAGCGGCCAATCCGACCAAAACCATTAATCCCAATCGTAATCATCGCAGCCCATCCATTTGAAACCGTTGATTGGTCAAACCCTATAGAGATCAATCAAGGCAACTCAATGGCAAATTGATATATATTTCAGTGTGTTAGCGTTAACTTTTCATGTTCGCGCTAACAAGTCGCGCGCTTGGCCTTTGGCATCGTTTTGGCTAAAGTCCCCCAAACACCGGTAAGGGGCGACGCATGAGCGGACTTTTGGCACTTTTGGATGACGTGGCCGCAATTGCCAAAGTTGCCGCAGCTTCGATCGACGACATCGCGGCCGCAGCGACCAAAGCCGGCGCCAAGGCCGCAGGGGTGGTGATTGATGACGCCGCCGTCACCCCAAAATACGTGCATGGGTTCGAGGCGAGCCGCGAGTTGCCGATCATCTGGCGGATCGCCAAAGGGTCACTGAAAAACAAACTGATCATTTTGCTGCCTTTGGCGCTGCTGTTGTCGGCGTTCTTGCCCAATGTAATCACCCCGCTGTTGATGTTTGGCGGCGCCTATCTGTGCTTTGAAGGGGCGGAAAAGGTATTTCACGTCCTCTTTCCTCACGCGGACCCAGAAGTTGAAGAAGACTTCGCAGACGCAGATCCCACCCATTTGGAGGAGGAAAAAATTTCCGGCGCGATCAAGACAGACTTTATTCTGTCCGCAGAAATAATGACCATCGCCTTGGCCCAGATCCCCGAAAGTGCCATCTGGATGGAGGCCGTGACCCTGGCGATCGTTGGCATAGCCATCACCATTGCGGTTTACGGCACAGTTGGGTTGATCGTAAAAATGGATGACATTGGAATGTTCCTCGCACGTCGCGGCAAGCTGGGACTGACGCGCGCCTTTGGACGTGGTTTGGTCGCGGGCATGCCCAAACTGCTGTCGTTTCTATCGACGGTCGGCACTTTGGCAATGCTGTGGGTCGGCGGCAGCATCATCATCCACGGGATGGATGTTTTGGGTCTGCACGAACCCTATGGGACCATCCATCACTTGGCTGTTGCTGCAGCCGCTGCGGTTCCTGCAGCAGCGGGTTTGGTCGAATGGGCAGTCACTGCGTTTTGTGATGGTGTGCTGGGTCTGATCCTTGGTGTCTCGCTTATTCCGCTTGCAACCCGGGTGATCGGCCCACATATGTCGCGCTTTTCGGGCAAAAAGGCCGCACATTAAGCCGGCACATTGGCATCAGGCGGGGTAGCGCACCCCGCCGGCGCGGTGCCACACAAGCCCCGCTGCCACGAGCAGAACCGAGCCAAGGCTTGCCGCGATCAGTGTGTGAAGCGCCATGCCGCTGGGTGCCAACGCAATCACCAAGGCAACCGCGCCCCCCGGTGGATGCATGGCGCGGGCCAAACCCATCGCAAACAAAGCCATTCCAGCCGCAAAGGCAGCCAGTACGCCACCTCCGGTGAACCCGATCTGCACTGCGGCCCAAACCAGGGCCAATGCAACCAAGGCCGACACTGTGTTGCCTACCACCACCGCCCAAGGCTGTGCCAAAGGCCCTGAAGGCACAGCGAAAACCAAGACCGCGCTGGCCCCCAAGGGCGCGATCAGCGCGGCACCCAAAACGGGCAGGGCCAAAGCCAAGCCCACAAGGCCAAGCGTTGCCCCAATGGCCGCACGACGCAAAGTTTTCAGGTCAATCTGCTGACGCGGTCCAAAGCCTTTCCAAACTGACATTTCTTTTCTCACAATTCCCATAAAAAAAGGCCGCCCCGGATAGGGCGGCCCGTTCGACGTTACACCACAAAGTTGCTCACAGCATTGCTTTTGCAGCAGCGACTGCGGCTTCTGCCGTGATGCCAAACTCTTTGTACAAACGATCAATCGGGGCTGACGCACCAAACGTCGACATACCAACGAAAGCGCACTTGCCGTCACGACCGCGTTCGGACAGCAACCAGCGATCCCAACCCATCCGCACGCCTGCCTCAATCGCCACGCGCACGGGGCCTGCTGGCAGGACCTTGCGGCGGTATGCCTCATCTTGCTCGGCAAACAGTTCCATGCAAGGCATCGATACAACGCGTGTGCCAATACCCATTGCCTGCAACATATCGCGCGCTTTCATGGCAATTTCCACCTCAGAGCCCGTGGCCATCAAGATCACCTGACGCTTGCCTGATGCTTCGGCCAAAACATAGGCGCCTTTGGCCGACAGGTTGGTGTTGGTGTGCACGGTGCGCACCGTCGACAGGTTCTGACGGCTTAGTGCCATGACCGTTGGTGTGGTCTTTGTGGTAAAGGCCAGCTCCCAGCACTCGGCAACCTCGACCAGATCAGCGGGGCGCATCACATAAGTGTTCGGCGTCGCGCGGCTGATTGCCAGATGTTCCACAGGCTGATGGGTCGGGCCGTCTTCGCCCAGACCAATGCTGTCATGGGTCATGACATAGACCACAGGAATGCCCATCAGGGCCGACAGACGCATCGCAGGGCGAGCATAGTCAGTAAAGCACATGAAGGTGCCGGAATAGGGCCGCACACCGCCATGAAGCGCCATGCCGTTCATCGCCGCCGCCATCCCATGTTCACGAATGCCCCAGTAAACATAGCGCCCCTCGCGGGTTTCGTTTGTGAAGACCCCCAAATCAGCCGTCTTGGTGTTGTTTGAACCGGTCAAGTCAGCAGAGCCGCCGATGGTTTCCGGCAAAACCGGGTTGATCGCGGCCAGTGCCTTTTCGGATGCCGTACGAGTTGCGATCTTTGGTGCAGTTTCCGACGCCGATTTTTTCACCGCCCGAACAGCAACGCCCAGTTTCGCCGGGACTTCGCCGGTAAAGATGCGGATCAGTTCGGCCTGCTTGGCACCTGACAGAGCATCAACGCGTGCCACCCATGCTGCATGAGCCTTTGCCCCGCGCGCGCCCTTTGCCTCCCAAGCGGATTTGATATCTGCAGGGATCTCAAACGCCGCATAGGGCCAGCCATAAGCCTCTTTCGCCGCTTTCATTTGGGCCGGATCGGTCAGCGCGCCGTGGCCTTTGTTGGTGTCTTGCGCCGCATGACCAAGGGCGATGTGCGTTTTGCACGCGATCATCGTTGGGCGGTCCGATTTCTTGGCCGCGGTGATCGCGCGGTCAATGTCGACGGGATCGTGACCATCACAAGACAACACATTCCAATCGCTGGCCGCAAAACGCGCCTTTTGATCGGTAACGTCCGACAAGGACACTTTGCCATCAATGGTGATGCCATTGTCATCCCACAGAACGATCAGGCGCGACAGTTTCTGTCTGCCCGCAATGCCGATGGCTTCTTGGCTGACGCCTTCCATCAAGCAACCGTCACCCGCGACAACATAGGTGTGGTGATCCATGATCTTGGACCCCCACCGCGCGCGCAGGTTTTCTTCGGCCATCGCAAAGCCAACTGCGTTCGCAATGCCCTGACCAAGGGGACCAGTGGTTGTTTCAACGCCGGCCACATGTCCATATTCCGGGTGGCCAGCCGTAATGGCACCCCATTGACGGAAATTCTTGATCTCTGCCAGCGTCATGTCTTCGTACCCGGTCAGGTACAAAAGCGAATAAATCAGCATCGACCCGTGGCCCGCCGACAGAATGAACCTGTCACGGTCAGGCCAACGCGGCGCTGCGGGATCAAACTTTAGATGCTTGTCGAACAAAACAGTCGCCACATCCGCCATGCCCATCGGCATGCCCGAGTGACCGGAATTCGCTGCTGCGACCGCATCAAGTGTCAGCGTGCGAATGGCGCAAGCCTGCATCCAATGATCCGGGTGGCGGGCGCGGAGTGTTGCAATATCCAAAGCCGTAATCCTGTTCCAAGTTTATGTGTCGCAAACTCAATATCAGCCTCGCCGGCAAGATCAAGCGCGCCTCGCAACCCTTTGAACGTAAAGGGGCGACCGAGGCCCGCGCAATGCGCTAAGAAGACACTTGACGCCAGCACCCACGATTCGCAGTCTGTGCGTGTGGAAATGTGACACAAAACATAAAGGGGCCTGTGCCCATGCAAGAAATTGCTGAACTGGAACGACGGATTACCTTTGCTTTGGAAAGGGTCAGCAAGGGCTTGGCACAGCTTACTTTGCCATCCCCGAAAGACCCGATGAACACCACAGTGGGGGCTGATGATCAAACCGCCGCCTTGCGCACCGAGTTGGACGAAGAACGGACAGTCACCGCCCAGTTGCAAGAGCGCCTGCGGGCCATCAAAGAAAAAGAAGTTTTGGCCCTTGAGGCACTGCAATCGCAACTTGCTTCGATGTCTGGAATGCTTGCCAAACAAAACGCTGAACTGGGCCGGTTGCGCCGCACACTTTCCGACACGACACAAGAACTTGCCAATCTGACCGACGCCGCCCAGGCGGGTCCAATCGAGGCAACGCATATCAACGCTGCCATGCAAAGCGAGTTGCAAGCATTGCGCCTGCTGCGCGCCAGCGAGGCCGATGAATTGGGCAATCTTGTGTCTGTGCTGACCCCCCTGATTGAAGAGGTGCCTTCCCATGCCTGATCTTGAAATTTCGATCGGCGGTCGCAGTTTTTCAGTGTCCTGTCAGACGGGCGAAGAGCATTTCTTGCGTGCAGCCGCCACAATGATCGACAATGAAGCGCAGCCTTTGGTCGCTCAGATGGGTCGAATGCCGGAAACACGGATGCTGCTGATGGCGGGTCTGATGTTGGCCGACCGCACAGCCGCAGTTGAAGACGAGTTGCGCGTCTTGAAAGCAAAACTCACCGAATTGGAAAGCAGGCCACAAGCGCCTCGCGAAAAGCTGGAAGTAGCAGTGGTGCCGCCCGGGCTACAGGAAATGCTTGCAGAAATCGCCGCAAGAGCGGAATCCTTGGCGACGGTCTGATTGCCGGCTGTACGACCGAGACACCTGTCTCAGTGGTCCCGGTAATTGCTGCAACCGACTACACCTGCGCGGACGGCGCAAAAATCTCTGCGGTTTATTCAGAAGGTGAACCATCGCAGGCAACAGTGACCGTCGATGGAAAAACCGTGACCCTCACACAAGTGATTTCCGCGTCTGGTGTGCGCTACGCGGATGAAACCGAAGGCTCTGAACTTGTTTGGTGGACCAAAGGCAATGATGGCACGCTTTACATCAAGAAAGCGGGCGACGAGAACATCGTGCATGGCGACTGCGTGACAAAGTAAGGTCACGAATTGGGCGAGGGGGCGCGCAGCCCCCTGACACCCATATCAGCCTGCGTTGGCTTCGCGAATTTTATCGGCAGCTGCCTTATCAAAGGCCAAGCCGTTTGCTTCAAACAACGCATCCAGCTCGCCCGACAGCGTCATCTCGATGGCGATATCACAGCCGCCGACAAATTCGCCCTTGACGTAAAGCTGTGGAATCGTTGGCCAATCGCTAAAATCCTTGATCCCTTGACGAATTTCCGCATCAGCCAAGACGTTTACATCGGTGTAGTCTACGCCCATGTAATTCAAAATTCCCGCCACTTTCGACGAGAACCCGCACTGCGGCATCATCTTGGTGCCCTTCATGAACAAAACCACATCGTTCTTGGTCACGGTGTCTTTGATCGTATCAACTGCGCTCATTTTTTTGTCCTTCCGGTCATTTTGGTGCAGAGGCCCTATCTGAGGCCGCCCGCAAATTCTAAAAGATGCAACACCACGGGCAGGCGTCGCAGCAAACTTATTCCGGCGCCTTAGTGGTCAGCGCCAGCGCGTGCAATGCGCCTGCGGGTCCGTCCATGATGCCCTTCAGGCTGGCATAAACCGCGCGCTGTTGTTGCACCCGGTTTTTGCCGCGAAAACTTTCGTCGATCACTTCAGCGGCAAAATGCTGGCCATCGTCGCCCTGTACAGAGATCTTGGCCTGTGGAAAGGCCTCGCGGATCAGGGATTCAATCATATGGGCTTCAACCGCCATCGCGCGCTCCTAACTGGTCTTGGGCTAAATGTAGGGCTAGGGCAGGGGGGCCGCAAGGGGGAGCAACGGGGTGCCATTCATCGCGCATCATTCCGTAAAGCATCAGATCAACGGTTCGACCCAAACTTGGCCGATACCAATGCTGGCGCAACCGCCCTTCAAGCGTGAAACCAGCCCGCGTATAGACCCGCTGCGCTCGCAGGTTTTCGCCCGAAGCATCCAGCCACAGCCGCTGTGCCCCCAAGTTGGTGAAGCCATAGTCGATCAGCGCATTCAGAAACACGGCACCTTGACCGGTGCCCGTCTCTGCCAGCGCCAAGCGCCGCAATTCCACCGCACCCGAAGCGGCACCAATGTCACAAAACAACGCAAACCCCGCAGCAAGACCCTGCGGATTTTGCCATATAAGAACCCGTGTCGAAGGCCCAGCCGCGTATTGCGCCAAGGCCTGTTCGTCTTCGTCGGTCAAATAGGCTGAATACTCTGGCCGCTGTACCAAAGTCCGAATGAACCCGAAATCAGCGGCGAGAGCAGGGCGCAACATTAGCCAACCGCCCGCGCAAACGCCCCGCGATAGAGCGCCGAAAGGTCTGCGATGCTGGCGCAATCGCCGCCGAAATCCACGGCATCTCCACCAAAGCTGCCCACGCGCGCTACGGACGCACCCGCAGCCAAGCCTGCTGCTTCAATCGCCGCCGCTGCTTCGGGCGCACAGGCGATCAGATACCGCGCCTGATCTTCGCCGAACAGGGTTGCAACATCAGCTGTGGCCAATGTCACGCCCAATCCGGCACCTTCGGCCATCTCAAACGCTGCCAAACCCAAGCCACCATCCGACAAGTCGGTGCAGGCCCTAATGGATTTGCGAGACGCGGTGATAACCGCCGCAGAAGCCTTCTCTGCCGCCAAATCAACAGTCGGCGCATCGCCAGCTTCCATCCCAAAGGCCTCAGCCAGCAATGCCGATTGCCCCAAATGGCCGCGTGTCACACCAACGACCATAGCAACATCGCCGGCCATTGGGCGGCCTGAAATCAGATCGTCCAAAGATGCCAAGATCCCTACCGCGCCAATCGTCGGCGTCGGCATAATGCCCGATCCATCGGTCTCATTATAAAGGCTGACGTTGCCCGACACGATCGGCATATCCAGCGCCAGAACCGCAGCCCCAATCCCCTTGATCGCACCCACCATCTGTCCCATGATTTCAGGCTTTTCCGGGTTACCGAAGTTCAAGTTATCTGTCGTCGCCAAAGGCTTGGCCCCTACCGCAATCAAATTGCGGAAGGCTTCGGCCACAGCTTGCTTGCCACCTTCAAACGGGTTCGCCTTGACATAGCGCGGCGTCACATCAGAGGTAAACGCCAGCGCTTTGCCGGTGCCATGCACCCGCACCACACCCGCACCAGCTCCGGGGGCAATCACTGTATCGGCCCCAACCATGCTGTCATATTGCTCGTAAACCCAAGCCTTTTGGGCATAGTTCACCGACCCAATCAGGGCGCGCAAACCATCCATCGCACCAATCACAGGCACATCGCCCAAAGGTGCCGCCGCTGGTGTTTCCACCCAAGGCCGATCATATTCAGGGGCCGAAGATGACAGTTTAGACAAGGGAAGATCCGCCTTCACCTCATTGCCATGCAAAATTAAAAACCGATCTTCTGGGATCGTCTCACCGACAATCGCAAAATCCAGATCCCATTTGACGAAAATCGCCCGCGCCACGTCTTCCAGTTCCGGCTTAAGAACCATCAACATGCGTTCCTGAGACTCTGACAGCATCATCTCATAGGCCGTCATGTTGGTTTCGCGCTGTGGCACGGCATCCAGTTGCAGCTTGATCCCCAAACCGCCCTTATCGCCCATTTCTACGGCGGAGCAGGTCAGGCCAGCAGCCCCCATATCTTGAATGGAAATCACTGCGCCCGAGGCCATCAGTTCCAGACACGCCTCAAGCAAGCGCTTTTCAGTAAAAGGGTCACCGACCTGTACCGTTGGACGCTTATCCTCAATGGTGTCGTCAAACTCAGCGCTGGCCATCGTGGCGCCGCCCACGCCGTCACGCCCCGTCTTTGCTCCCAGATATACGACGGGCATCCCTACGCCAGAGGCCACCGAATAGAAAATCTTATCCGCATCCGCGAGGCCGGCGGCAAAGGCGTTGACCAAACAATTGCCGTTGTAAGACTTGTG
>JAAFIJ010000320.1 GCA_013298675.1 Rhodobacterales bacterium
GCGCGCAGTGCGTCCATGGTGCGGCGAAAGACCGGGATCAGGTGGGGCCAGCGGGCGAGGCCACGCGTGGCCAAAAGCGACAGCGACATGGCGGCCAGCCCACCCAACAACGTGGCAACCGCGGCGATGTTCAGCGTCTCGATCAGGGCGGGGATATGTTCCAGAAAAATGCCCGGCAGCTTGGCCAACTTGACCCAAGCCTCGGCAAAGACTTCGGCGGGAAAGTCAAAGACCTGGTGCAGCCCCTCCCAGAAACCTCCGGCATTACGGTCCTCGGCAAGCACCCAGCCAGAGGCCATGAAGGCCATGAACAGAACCAGAATGATGCCGCCATACATCCGTTTGCGGCGTACCATCTCCAGATAGGCTTCGCGGGTGTCGCCCATGTTCGGGCGGCGTCCGGGTTCTGGACCGAAGGCTATATCGACCATGGCAGTGTCCGTTCATCTGAAGGCATGAAAAAACCGGGCCGCCCCAAAGGGGCGACCCGGCAACAGGTGCTGAAATTACATGCCTTCTTGCAATTTGCGTGCTGCGAGAACGCCGTCATACATCGAGTGTTCGACTGGAATAAAATCCTTGGCCTCGCCAGCGGCGACGGCATAGGCGCATTCCTTGTCGGTTTCCCAAAGGTCGGCGGTCAGGGCGGTGACCTTGTCTTTCACGTCCTGCGGCAGGGCCTTGCGGACCACCATCGGACCTTCGGGGATCAGCGCCGAGCGCCAGATTTCCACCAGGTTGTTCATGTCAACCAGACCGGCATCAGCTGCCTTGCGGAAAGCGCCCGAGTTGTAGCCGTCTTCCCAGTTGCCAACGCCGTCAGCCCAGGACACGCCAGCAGCGAAGTCACCGTTCGACACGCCGACGATGGTCTGCTCATGGCCGCCCGACATTTTGACTTCCGAGAAATACTCTTCCAACTTGCCATATTTGGCGGTCAGTTCCGCACCGGGGACAAGGTAGCCCGAGGTGGAGTTCGGATCTGCAAACGCAAAGATCTTGCCTTTTGCGTCGTCCATGCTGGTGATGCCGCTGTCTTTGCGGGCAAAGCCGATGGAATAGTAACCGGTCGAGTCATTGGTGTTCTGCTTGGTCAGCTTGACTTCGACTGCCTCTGGGTCGGTCAGGTAGATCTTGGCATAGGCCGAAGCACCCAGCCAGGCATAGTCCAGCGAGCCGCCCAAAAGGCCCTGGATCACGCCGTCATAATCGGCAGGCGTGAACAGCTTGACCGGCACGCCAAGGGCTTCTTCCATCTTGACGCGGAAACACTCGTTCGAGGTCAAGCGGTCTTGGGCGTTTTCGCCGCCCAGAATGCCGATGTTGAATTCGGTGATTGCGTCCTGAGCGAAGGCCGAAGAGCCGAGGATCGCGGTCAGTGCGGTTGCAGTCAGCAGCTTTTGCATGATTTCTCCGTTGGTTTTGGTTTTGGTTCAGGTTTGCGACAGCATCATGTCCGCGTAGGTGCGGTCAGCTGTCGTATCGGTAGGCATCGAGGTTGAGGTCGCGTCCTCGTTAAAGCTGGCATCCGCGCCATAGATGTCGCGGGCCACCCCGGTGGAAAGCTGGTCAGCCGTGCCGTCAAACACGATGCGCCCGTCGCGCATGCCGATCACCCGGTCGCAATAGCGCCGCGCGGTGTCCAGCGTGTGCAGGTTGGCGATGACCATGCGGCCATCCTCGACGTTGATCTTTTTCAGCGCGTCCATGACGATCTGCGCGTTCATCGGATCAAGGCTGGCAATGGGTTCGTCGGCCAGAATGATCTTGGGGTCCTGCATCAGTGCCCGCGCAATCGCCACGCGCTGTTGCTGGCCACCGGAAAGGGCCTCGGCACGTTTGGGGGCTTGTTCGGCAATGCCCAGACGGTCAAGGATCGCCAGCGCTTTCAGGATATCGGCGCGCGGCCAAAGATTGAACATGGTCTGCAAGGTGGACCGGCGGTTCAGGATGCCGTGCAGAACGTTGGAGGCCACATCCATCCGCGGCACCAGATTGAACTGCTGAAAGATCATCGCGCATTGGCCCTGCCACGCCCGCGCCGCGGCACCTTTCAGCGCCAGCACATTGCTGCCATCAACCAAAATCTCGCCCGAGGTGGCATCGGTCAGCCGGTTCATCATGCGCAGAAATGTGGATTTTCCTGCGCCCGAACGTCCGATAATGCCGACAAAAGCCGGGCGGTCGATTGAAAAGCTGATGTTGTCCACTGCGGCTTTCTGGCCAAACAGCCGCGTCACGGCATTGACTTGCAACATGAGCAGACCCTTCCCGGTTTCTTCAGGCGGGTCATAACGGCGCTCTGTGACAGGCGGTCGACGCTTATGTGAAACTTGCGTGACGCGCGTTACCACCGCACCCTTTTAGGCCAGACGAAAACCTCTTCGGTGCGGATGGAGGGATTGGTCGTCATCTCGATGGTGCGGCGGCGCAGGAACTCGGCGACCTGGCCCCGATCAAGCTGACGCAATTGCTCGGCGGCTATGGGTTCGCCGATGGTCAGGTTTACCGGTCCCCCCATACGGCGGCGGGTTTCGTGAAAGATCAGTGCCACGCGCAAAGGGTAAGAGGTGTGGCTGGCCATCTGAAACAGCCGAGAGTTCTGGCCGCTAAAGTGGATGGGCAAAGTGGTGACGCCGGGCAAGGTGGCCAAACGGCCAACAAAAGGATGCCAAGAGCAATCAAGCGCAGGGCCGAAGAGTGGGGCGTTGGCAGTGGCCACATTTCCTGCTGGAAAAATCGCCACGACCTTGCCAGCGGCCAGCAATTCGTTGGCGACGCGGCGGGTTTCGGCGGTCAACTTGCGGGCTTCTGGCGTTCCCGAAAAATCAACGGGCAGAAGGTGTGGGTCCAGTTCTGGCACGCGGCAGAGCAGACTGTTGGTCATGATCCGCACATTGCCGCGCAGTCGCATCCCCAAATAGCCCATGGTCAGCCCGTCAACGATGCCGAAGGGGTGGTTGGCGACCAAGAGCAGGCCACCGGTTTTGGGCAACTGGGTCAGATTGTGTTCACCCTTGATCCGGGGCGTCAGGTTCAACAGGCGCAGAGCGGCGTCGAAAAGCGATTCATTGGCAGCTTCGCCGCTTTTTGCCCAGTTGAAATACATGTCGCGCAGCATGGGCTGACCCGACAGCTTTTCTA
>JAAFIJ010000321.1 GCA_013298675.1 Rhodobacterales bacterium
CCTTGGTGACAGACCCGTTCACGGCGGTCAGCCTGATGCTGCCGATCATGATCCTGCAAGACCTGATGGTGGTGCTGATCTACCGGCGCAGCTATGATCCGGGGATACTGGCGGTGATGCTGCCCGGCGGCATTGCCGGGATCGCGCTGGCCTATCTGTTCGCTAAGATGGTTTCGGAAACGGTGGTCCTTGGGGCGCTCGGGGTTATCTCACTGATGTTTTCGATCTGGCAGATGTTCCTGTATTTCAGGGGGAACCCGTCGGTGGGTCTGGCCTTGCGCCATGATCGGGCGCTGGGGTTTCTGGCCGGGGTCGCCAGCGGATTTGCCAGCGCCATCGCCCATGCCGGAACGCCGCCCTTTCAGATCTATGCCATGAGCAAGCGACTTCGCCCCGAAGTCTATGTCGGCACCAGCGTCTTTCTGTTCGGCGCGGTGAATGTGCTGAAACTGCCTAGCTTTGCCGCCTTGGGGCTGATCAACGCGCCGAACTTGGGTGTCAGCGCGCTCTATTTCCCGCTCGCGGCGGGTGCCAGCTGGGTAGGCTCGCGGCTGGTGCGCCGGATCGACCCGCAACAATTCAAATTCGCCATCACGCTGATCTTGCTGGTGGTCAGCCTTGTTCTGGTGGCGCAGGCACTGGGGCAGGCGGGACTTTTGTAACTTTCACCCGCAGAAAGGGGTTCATCCGATGCAAGGTATTGCCGGAGCCGTCGCCGTCGTCACAGGGGCCGCCCAAGGAAACGGCCGGGCCATCGCCGAGGGGCTTGCTCGGGCCGGGGCCAAGGTCGCGCTGTGTGATCTGGCGTTGCCCGCCGCCGAGGAGGTGGCGGCAAGCCTGCGCGCCGAGGGGTTTGTCGCGCGCGCCTATGCGGCTGATGTGGCTCGGGCGGACACGCTGGCCACGTTTGCCGCAGCCGTTTTGGCCGATCTGGGGCCGGCGGAGATCTTGATCAACAACGCTGGGATCATCCGCCGCAGCGCGATCGGGTCGGACGTGTTTCCGGCCGACTGGACGGCGGTCTTTGCCGTCAACGCGACCGGAACGGTGCAGACCGTGCGCGCCTTTCTGGACCAGTTGCGCCAGACCAAGGGGCGGATTGTCAACCTCGCCTCGGTCATGGCGGTCACTGGCGGGCCGGGGCTGGTGGCCTACGCGGCCTCCAAAGGTGCGGTGCTGCAGGTGACCAAGGCGCTGGTGCATGACCTGTCGCCCGATGGCATCCGGGTCAACGCCATCGCGCCGGGCGTGATCGAGACCGCGATGAACGCAGACACGCGGGGCAACCCGGAAGCCCTACAACGGTTCATGCAGCACACGCCCATGCGCCGCACCGGGCAACCGCATGAGCTGATCGGGCCGGTGCTGTTCCTGGCCTCGGAGCTGTCTTCCTATGTCACCGGGGCGCTGTTGCCGGTGGATGGCGGGTATCTGACGGCATGACTGGGCCAGCTTGCCCAAGGTGAATGGGGCCCATTGCCGCATTTGGCGCTTGTCATTGTCGGTCCAGGGACAACTTGGCAAAACCTCGTGTCCCGTTGCTGGCGCAAAGACAAATCCGATAGCTTGGGGAGGAGTTCTACAGTGACCAGACGATCCATGACGCGCAGGTCTGCAATTCTTTGGGGCACCGCAACCTTCGGTGCAGCGGCCCTGCCAGTGACGGTATGGGGTGAGGGAACGACTTTGGATGTAATCACGACCCATGGCCCGATCCGGGGCAAACAAGAGGATGGGGTGGCCAAGTTTTTGGGCATCCCCTATGCCGCCCCGCCACTGGGCGCGCTGCGGTTCCGCGCGCCGCAACCGCCGGAGCCATGGACCGAACCGCGTGAAACAACCTCCTTCGCCAGCCCGTCTTTCCAGAACCCCGGCCCCGAAATGGGCCCCGGCAATCGGATGCCTGCACCTTCAGAGGATTGCCTTTATCTGAACGTCTGGACCCCGGCAGCGGATGGCAAAAGGCGCCCGGTGATGTTTTACAACCATGGCGGCGGCTATACGGCAGGCTCGGGCGCGGCCTCGGGTCAGGACGGCAGCAATCTGGCGCGGCTTTATGATGTGGTGGTGGTGCAGTCCAATCACCGGCTGGGCCTGCTCGGCTATCTGTTCCTAGAGGATCTGGCCGAAGGCGATTATGCGGCCAACGCGGGGATGCTGGACATTCAGGCAGCCTTGCAGTGGACGCGCGACAACATCGCGGGTTTTGGTGGCGATCCTGACAACGTGATGGTCTGGGGCGAAAGCGGCGGTGGGGCGAAAACCGCCTGCATCTATACCATGCCCTCGGCGGCAGACCTGTTCCACAAGGCCTCGGTCGAAAGCGCCGCGCCGTTGCGGTTACCGACGCGCGAAGCGGCAACAGCGCGCGCCCGCAAGACGCTGGAGCTTCTGGGACTTGGTGTTGCGGATATCGCCCAGTTGCACGACATTCCGGCTGCAAAGCTGCTGGAGGTGCAGGGCATGGATATCCCGATGGGTCTGGCCCCCTGGGGAGACCCTGATCCGGTCCCGGGCTTTGGGGCCTTTGTGGATGGCACCATCATCCCGCAGAACCCCTTTGCCGATGGTGTCGCCAGTTTCTCGGCCAACAAGCCGCTGATATGTGGCACCTGCCGGGATGAGACGGTATTTTTCAGCCTGTTCGGCCCGCCGGATGTGTTCGGCATTGATGAGGCTGGCCTGCGAGAGCGGTTGGCGGCAACCTATCAGGGCGACGATCTGGACAAGATCATCGCCGCGTTCAAAGCCTCCCGCCCTGATGCCTCACCGGCGCAAATCTACTTCGCCATCACGACCTCCGAGATCTGGCGCGATGTGATCAGGATCGCCGAAGCCAAGGTCGCTCAGGGCGCGGCCCCGGTCTATATGTATCAACTGACCTATCAGAATCCCGACTTTGTGCCCGGCACCAGCTATCCGCTTGGGTCTCCGCATGCGGCGGATATCAACATCAAGTTCGCCAACACGGACAAGACGCTGGGCTTTTTCCTCTATGCCGATCAGTCCCCCGGTCGTCTGGCCACCGCCGCGCATATGAGCGCGCTTTGGGCCGGGTTCGCGCGGACAGGGGTGCCCTCTGCGACGAGTGTGCCGGAATGGCCCGCCTATAGCCTGACCGACCGGGCGACGATGTGGATTG
>JAAFIJ010000322.1 GCA_013298675.1 Rhodobacterales bacterium
CGCTGATGTCGGGCGGGCCTGTTCTTTTGGCGACGATGAAGGCGCATGGGGCCTATGCGGCCTTGGTGTCGGGTGGGTTTACGGCCTTTACAGCGGCGATTGCCGCGACACTGGGGTTTGATGAAAACCGCGCGAACACGCTGATCATCGAAAATGGCGTTCTAAGTGGTCGCGTCGCGGACCCCATCTTGGGGCGCGCAGCCAAGGTTCAAGCCTTGCAAGAGATTTCAAGCCGTTTGGGAATAACCCCCGCCGAGGCAATTGCCGTGGGCGACGGGGCGAATGATCTGGGAATGTTGGGGCTTGCGGGGGCCGGGGTGGCCTTGCATGCCAAGCCAAGCGTGCAAGCGGAGTGCGACATTCGCATCAATCACGGCGATCTGACGGCGCTACTGTATCTGCAAGGCTATGCGCGTGAAGAGTTTGCGGTGTAAACGCAGGCTGGTGCGGACCAACCGATCCACGCCCATCCCGGAGATATCATGTTTGAAGTGGCCACCCATGTCGCGGTTTTGCTGATCATCGCGGCCTTTTTCGCGGGGTTTATTGACAGTATTGCCGGCGGCGGCGGTTTGATCTCTGTTCCTGCGTTGTTGCTGGCGGGTGCGTCACCGATTGAGGCGCTGGCAACCAACAAGCTGCAGGGCACCTTTGGGGCCGGGACTGCGATGGTGACCTATGCGCGGGCTGGGCATGTCAATTGGCGCGGGCAATTGGGGATGGGTGCGATCAGCGCCCTAGCGGGGGCGGCGGGGGCCATGATTGCGCATCTGATCCCGGCCGAGGTGTTGCGGGTGATCATGCCCGTAGTGCTGGTGTCGGTCGCGCTGTTTTTCGCCTTTAAACCGGGGCTCAGCGATTTGGACAGCGCAGTGCGGATGCAGCCTGCGGTTTTTGCGGTGACGGCTGTGCCGTTGATCGCCGCCTATGACGGGTTCTTTGGGCCGGGAACGGGCAGCTTTTTCATGCTGGCCTTTGTGATGCTCGCGGGATTCGGGGTGCTTAAGGCCACCGCGCACACCAAGCTGTTGAACTTTGCTTCCAACATCGGATCGCTTTCGATCTTTTTGTTTTCCGGGTCGACATGGTGGGTTGTCGGTTTTGGCATGGCCATGGCGCAGATCGCGGGCGCATCGCTGGGCGCGCGACTTGCTATGCGCATCGGCGCGCGCCTGATCAAACCGCTTTTGGTCGTCACATCAAGTGCGATGGCCGCACGGTTGCTTTGGCAAGCG
The DNA here is from genome assembly GCA_013298675.1 of Rhodobacterales bacterium. Taxonomy (GTDB): domain Bacteria; phylum Pseudomonadota; class Alphaproteobacteria; order Rhodobacterales; family Rhodobacteraceae; genus JAAFU01. Next base: position 1,236 of record JAAFIJ010000322.1, read on the forward strand.
TTTGCGTGATCTTTAGACTTGCTGCGCGCCGGGTATTTGCGGTGCAGTTTGGTCGGACGTCGCGGTCGTTGCGTCTTTGCCGTTCGGCAAAAGCGGCAAGAGCGGATAGAGCATCTGCTGATGATAAAGTTCTGGCACCGGGTCATCACAACCATAGGCGAGCGGCGCCCGCGTTGGCATCAGCAACGTCCCCGCAATCGCATCAATGAACGGCAGTTGGGCCGCGAAATTCTTGTCATAGGCATGCTTTTCGTTCGCATGGTGCCAATGGTGAAAATGCGGCGATGCCACAAGCCATTTCAGTGGTCCAAAATCCAGCTTGATGTTGGAATGGATCATCAGTGACTGCCAATGAAAGATCAGGGCGTGAACCGCGACTGCCATTGGCGAAAAGCCCATGGCGTAAACCGGCAGCAGTGACGCGATCAAGGTGATGATCTGATCCACCGGGTGAATACGGTGTGCCGCCAGAAAGTCCATTTCTTCAATACTGTGGTGGACAGAGTGGAACCGCCACAACCACGGCACGGCGTGAAAGGTGCGGTGCGCAAGGTAAAAGCCGATATCCGCGATGATCGTCACTTCGATCACCTGTAGCCACAAGGGCTGGCTGGTGACCGCGGCGTGGAAGGATTGTGGAATGACCGCATCAGTTGTGGCCATCGCCGCAATCATGATCATCATAAAGCACAGCTTGATCGGGATGCCGTTGAACAACAGGTAGAACACATCATTGGCCCACGCCTTGCGCGTGGTCTTTTGCTCGGCATGCAGCGGGATAATCTGCTCTAGCGGAATGAAGATCAGCGCCATGATCAATATGCCACGCCAATCAATTTGAATTGCATTCCAAACGATATCTAGGAAGGTCATCTTCTGCTCCGGTCTGTGCTCTTGTGGCGCACCGGGCGGATCAAATTGATCTTGCGCCCGGTGATTTATCAGATGGGGTTATCAGGCGATCTTGGCCCGGCCAAAGATGCGCGGAATGACCATTGGGGTTGTCGCTTTGTATGCGGCATAGCTTGGGTGTACCGAGGCCAGAACAATCTCTTCGTTCACCATGCGGCGGTATTGGAAGAAGAATTGCAGCGCGCCGATCAACAGTCCCAAAAGGGTGCCGTTGATGATGATAACCCCGACCACTGTGATTGCCTCTGCCGTGTAAAGCGGGTGGCGGACATGTGCGTAAGGGCCAGAGGTGACAAGGTTACGCGCCGCGGCCATCACCGAAAACGCACGGCCCAACCACTTGATGCACCAGATCGATGATACGGTGCCGATGATGATACAGACAGTGCCGATCAACATTTGCAACTCGCCCATGGGTTTGTGTGGAACGACCATCAGCGTCAACAGGATGAATGTTCCCATAAAGGCGCTGAAGCGGGCTTCCAAACCGGGGGCTACGTCAACAGGTGCATTGCGGGTGATGGTCAGGCCAACGATCATGGCGACAAAACCAACCGAGGTGATGTGCGAAATAAAGGACAACCACCACATGAAATCATGTTGCGCCTGCATCACACTGACCGCCGTCGCGATTCCGGCATTGTACAGGTGCCACAAGAAATAGGTCAGCAAGACAAACTTGCCGATCATATCCTCTAGTTGCAGCGCTGATTTGCGGCGATTGGAATGTGCCGGGATCATGATATCTTGCATTGTCATCTTTGTTTTCCTGCCCAAAGTCGGATTGATAACCCTCGATTTGAAGCACAAGCTAGGCAGTAAACATGGCAAAGGTGTGGACAATGTCCGCCAATTTTGGGCTATTTCACATCCCATCAAGGTTAATCAGTGCAATCTATGACAGGCCGGGACCCGTCAGGCTTGCGCCCAATCGGCGCTTTGCATCTCGCGCAGACGACTGGCGGTGCGGGCGAATTCAAAGGACCCG
>JAAFIJ010000323.1 GCA_013298675.1 Rhodobacterales bacterium
CACAGTGCCTCTTCGTATTCCAACAACAACGCCTCATGACTTGTATAGAAATCAACGGCTTGCAGGGAATGGCTGTTGTCAGAATTCACGCCAGCCGCGCTCATGAAGTCCAACGCGTCAGAGATCCGGTTGGACAGTTCACGGTAGCGCTCTGCCTTGTCATGCTCTGCAAATCCAAGCGTCCACGAGTGGACTCGGTGAATATCGGCAAAACCACCGCCAGAAAAGGCGCGCAACAGGTTCAGGCTGGCCGCCGCTTGGGTATAGGCTTGCAACATGCGGCCTGGATCGGGCATCCGCGATTCTGGTGTCGCGTCAAAACCATTGATGATGTCGCCGCGGTAGGACGGGTATTCCACCCCGTTGATCACTTCGGTCGGTGCCGAGCGAGGCTTGGCAAATTGCCCCGCCATCCGCCCAACTTTGATCACCGGAACTTTGGCGCCGTAGGTCAGGACCACCGCCATTTGCAGCATGACGCGGAATGTGTCGCGGATGTTATCGGCCGAAAACTCGGCGAAACTTTCGGCGCAGTCACCACCCTGAAGCAAGAAAGCTTTGCCTTCACTTGCCAGAGCGAGTTGCTTGGTCAGCTTGCGCGCCTCGCCCGCAAATACCAAGGGAGGATACTTTCCCAACTGACCTTCAACCGATTGAAGCGCGGCCGAGTTTGGATAATCAGGCATTTGCACCCGCGGTTTTGCGCGCCAGTCTGCCTTTGTCCAAGCCTTAGTCATGGGAATTCCCCCGTTTGGTGAGCGTTACGCGGCTGCTTGTATGGAGAAATTGGCCAAATGCAAAGGGCGATTGGCGAAAATGTCAAAGCTCAGGCTCTTGCACTTGGGGCATATTCCTGTTTCCCTTCTATGAAACCGACATAAATAGGTCGCAACATGCCGACGGCGCCGCAAAAAGCTACCCAAGTCAAGAAGTCCAATGCACCGCGACGGTTCGTCCTTTTGCTTTTGGATCAGTTTACCATGCTTTCGTTTGCGGGCGCGATCGAACCGCTTCGGGTCGCTAACCGGATTTCTGGCGAGGAAATTTACTCGTGGAAACTTGCGGGCGAAGGTGGTGTCAGTGCGACATGTTCAAACGGCGCTTCCTTTAAGCTTGATATGGGCCTTGAAGAAGTTGACCGCGAAGATATTGTTTTGGTTTGCGGCGGCATGGATGTGCAGAAAGCGGCCACCAAACCGGTGATCAATTGGCTTCGCCGTGAGGCGCGGCGCGGCGTGACGATCGGTGGTTTGTGCACGGGTGCCTATGCTGTCGCCAAAGCAGGCTTGCTGGACGGCAAGAAAGCCACAATCCATTGGGAAAATCAGGACGGCTTTGCAGAAGAGTTCGAAAACGTCAAACTGACCAAATCAATTTTTGTCATGGACGGCAACAGATGGTCAACCGCGGGGGGAACTTCGTCGCTTGATCTGATGTTGAAAGTGATCGCTACCGACCACGAAGAAGATCTTGCGAACACGGTCGCCGATCAGTTGATCTATTCGACCATCCGCACCGATCAAGACACCCAGCGGCTTTCAATTCCAACACGCATCGGTGTCCGGCACCCAAAGCTAAGCCAAGTGATCCAGATGATGGAAAGCAACATCGAGGACCCGATGTCTCCCGCCGATCTTGCCGAAGAAGTGGGCATGTCGACCCGTCAGCTGGAACGTCTGTTCCGTCGCTATCTGAACCGATCGCCCAAACGTTATTACATGGAACTGCGCCTGCAAAAGGCACGCAATCTTTTGATGCAAACAGATATGAGTGTGATCAACGTCGCCTTGGCTTGCGGATTTGCCAGCCCTTCACACTTCTCCAAATGCTACCGCAGCCATTACAACACGACCCCCTACCGAGAGCGCGGCACCCAAGGCATGCCTGCATTAGGAATCGGTGCAAGGCTGTCGTTTTAGCACGACCGTTCCTTTCAGATTGAAATTCTTGGTTTGGGCGATCGAAGAAAACTTTGTTTGCACGTTTCGGTGGAATTATGGCATGTTCCCCAAAGGAACTTTACGCCCAAGTCTATGTAATCGTTAACTAAATTTAGTTTGCTTTAAGAGGCTTTCCTTTTGTGAAAGCCAGCATTAGGTTCTTTGTCAGGATTACGATCCAATTAGGGAGATAAAAATGAAAAAACTACTCTTGGCCACGGCCGCAACCGCCTTGCTCGCTGGTGCAGCCTCGGCTGAAGACGTGAAAATCGGCATTTTGATCGGCTTTACCGGGCCAATCGAATCGCTGACCGGTCACATGGCTGCTGCTGCTGAACTTGCAATGGCGGAAGCAAATGCTTCGGGCAAAGTTGCAAATGGAATGGTGTTCGTGCCTGTGCGCGCAGACTCCACCTGCGGCGACGCGGCTGCTGCTACAACTGCGGCAGAGCGTTTGGTTACGGCTGATGGCGTAAAAGGCATCATGGGCGCAGACTGCTCGGGCGCAACGGGTGCTGTTTTGCAAAACGTCGCCCGTCCAAACGGTATTGCGATGGTTTCGCCTTCTGCAACCTCGCCAGCCCTGTCGACGGCTGAAGATGACGGCCTGTTCTTCCGCACAGCACCTTCGGATGCGCGCGAGGGCGAAGTTATGGCTGACATTCTGATGGAAAAAGGCGTGAAGTCGATCGCTCTGACCTATACCAACAACGACTACGGTAAGGGTCTGGCAGAAGCAATTTCGACGTCGTTCGTCGCAAAAGGCGGCGTTGTGACCATCAACGCAGCGCACGAAGATGGCAAAGCGGATTACTCCGCTGAAGTTGCGGCTTTGGCTGCGGCTGGCGGTGATCTGCTGGTTGTCGCGGGCTACCTTGATCAAGGCGGCAAAGGCATCATCCAGGCGTCGCTCGACTCTGGCGCGTTCAGCCAGTTCGGTCTGCCAGGCGGCATGGTTGGTGACAACCTTCCAGCAGCGATTGGTCCGGCGCTTGACGGCTCTTACGGCCAAGTTGCACAGTCGGACTCGGCTGGTGCGGCGATCATGGTCGAAATGGGCAAAACCGCGGCAACCCCGTTTGATGCAACCTCGCCTTACACCATGGAAAGCTATGACGCAGCGGCGCTGATCATGCTGGCCATGCAGGCTGCA
>JAAFIJ010000324.1 GCA_013298675.1 Rhodobacterales bacterium
ATTTCAGCCTTTGGTGAAAGCGCCAGTGAAAAGGTTGAAATCCTGACGGCGGCCGGCGTCACCGTGGCCGAGAACCCCTCGGTGATCGGTGAAACCATCGCCCGTGTTCTCAAGGCAGCTTAAGGTCCGATCATGGCAAAACCGCGCGTTCTGATATCTCGGGCATGGCCCGCAAAGGTCGAGGCAAAAATGGCCGAAGTCTTTGACGTTACCTTGAACAAATCGGACACACCGCTTGGTTTGGCTGATTTCCGTGACGCCTTTTCGCAGTACGACGCGGTTTTGCCAACAGTTACCGACCGGCTGTCAGCGGCCGCGTTTGATCTGGCAAAACCTCGGACAAGGATTTTGGCCAACTATGGTGTGGGTTTCAGCCATATCGACACTGCACGCGCTGTGCAGCACGACATGATTGTCACCAACACGCCGGACGTTTTGTCTGAATGTACTGCCGATCTTGCGATGACGTTGCTGTTGATGGTCGCGCGCAGGGCAGGTGAAGGTGAACGAGAGCTGCGTGCCCGCCAATGGCTGGGTTGGCGTCCGACCCATATGATCGGCACCAAAGTTTCTGGGGCAACTCTGGGTATTGTCGGTTTTGGCCGCATTGGTCAGGCAATGGCCGCGCGCGCGCATTTCGGTTTTGGGATGAAGATCCTTGTGCAAAACCGTTCGGCTGTCGCCCCTGAAACCCTTGCACGTTGCAACGCCACCCAAGTGACCGCGTTGGATGATCTGCTGCCGCAATGTGATTTCGTATCGCTCCACTGTCCGGGCGGGGTGGCCAACCGACATCTGATCAACGGGCGCCGCCTTGGTCTGATGCGTCCTGATGCGTTCTTGATCAACACCGCTCGGGGCGAAGTGGTTGACGAATATGCGCTGGCGCAGGCTTTGTGGTTCAAAACCATCGGCGGTGCGGGCCTTGACGTTTATGAACGCGAACCCCTCATCAGCCCGGAACTGATCGGCGCTGACAATCTGGTGCTGTTGCCGCATCTGGGCAGTGCCACCGCAGAAACACGCGAGGCAATGGGGTTTCGCGTGATCGCTAATCTTGAAGATTTTTTCAACGGACACGCCCCCCGCGACCGCGTTGCCTAAGCCAAAGTCACAGCGTGCCACCTCAAGGCAATTGGGCTCAGATTGCAGTGCCCGATTGCCACCGACGACGGTGACTGTGCGTGCAGAATCGTGGAGGAGTGCTTTTGCGGGATCGGTCTTAGGCCATAGCAACGCTGTTGCGCCTAACTGCAAGAAACGCGGGCCATTTGTGTCTTAGGCTAAACCCTTGTTGAGTAATCGAAATCAGACCGAGTACCCAATCCCCATGTTCGGGCCAGCAAAGTTCAGTGGCATGGAACCGTCAATGTTCTTTTGTACGGTTTGGGATGGGAGTCGGCTTATTGCGCAACCGAACCGCCAACCGGGGCTGACTGCGCTGTAGCACCACGTCTATAACTTTGGGTATAGCGGCATAAACTTTGCGCTTATCGGGCCGTTTTAAACCCAGGGTTTATAGACAGGTTACGGATTCGCACGCTGGATCGGGGGTGTAAGCGCGATCCCTCCTCTCCTTCAGCATTGGTGCCATGATGCCTATTCCCAACACAAAGATCTATTTGGGTTCCACGATTTTGGCGGGTGGCGGGTTTTCCCTGACCCCCAATGCAGCGGGGGATTTCGCACCTACGGTGATCACAGGATCGTCGCCGAACTGGTTGGCAGGGCTGGGCGATCTAAACGGTGACGGGATTGCGGACATCGCGGTTGGCGCGTCGGGTGATGATGACAAGGCAGTGGATGCGGGCCGGGTGATCGTCACCCTAAGCAATTATGGTCCTGGGTCTAGCACCGGTTTGACCGATGCACTGACCACCCAACTGATCATTGACGGGGTCAATGCGGGCGATCTGGCGGGCTATTCGGTTGCGGGCAGCGTCGACATGAACGGTGACGGTCTGGGCGAAGTGCTGGTCGGCGCACCGGGAATGGAGCGGGGCACTGCGATTGATGCGGGTGCGGCCTTTGTGCTGTGGGGGCAAGCCACGGGCGGAGGCTTGGATCTTGGCGATCCCTTCACGGGCAACGGCCAGGGATATGCGATCAAGGGGCAGGCGGCAGGCGATATGGCCGGGGTCAGCGTGCTGTCCGTGGGCGATATGAACGGCGACGGGATTGCCGATGTGCTGGTGGGTGCATCGGGGCAAGATGCGGGCGGCGTTGATGCGGGTGCGGCGTATGTTGTCTGGGGCAAGACCAGCGCCTCGTCAGTGCTGCTCAGCGCTGTTGCGGGGGGCACCGGCGGGTTCAAGATCAACGGGGCCAGTAGCGGCGACGCGGTGGGGTCAGTTCTGGCGGTTCTGGGTGACCAAAACGGCGACGGCAAGTCCGAGATCCTGATCGGGGTGCGCGATGACAACGCGGCAGGGGCCAATGCAGGGGCGGTTTATGTGGTGGATGGCAAATCCACCGGGGCCACGATCAACTTGAATGCGGTCGCGGCCGGCACGGGCGGCTATAAGATCAGCGGTGTGGCGCAGGATGATGCGGGCGCAAGCGTGGCCAATGCAGGCGATGTGAACGGCGACGGCTTGGACGACATTCTGATCGGCGCGCCACGGTCGGACAGCGCCTATGTGGTTTACGGCAAGGCCAATCATCTGGCAGTTGATCTGGCAAATGTGGCGGCCGGTCTGGGTGGGTTCAAGATTCTGGCCGAAGCGGCGGGCGATCTGGATACGCTGGTTGTCACTGGCGGAGTCGATTTGAACCGCGACGGCATTGATGATTTGGTGATTGGCGCATCAAACAACGAAGAGGGCGGCGCGAACGCCGGTGCGGTTTATGTCGTGTGGGGTGGCGCAGGGTCAGGCTCGGTTGATCTGTCGTTGGTGGCGCAGGGCTTTGGCGGGGCCAAAATCGTGGGCACGGCGGGCAGCATGCTGGGTCGGTCTGTTGCGATTGGCGGCGATATCAACGGCGACGGCGTGGCCGATCTGATCATGGGCGCGCCGGGCCTGGGGGAATCTGTGCAGGTGCTGTACAATCCGCTGTCCTGGCAACCAGATGTGAAC
>JAAFIJ010000325.1:0-1909 GCA_013298675.1 Rhodobacterales bacterium
GGGTTGACATAGCCCACACTCGCCCCGCGCAGCGCAGCCGCGCGAGCCATGTTGTAGGGGCTGCCGCCCATGAAGGGCTTGAGGGTTCCGTCTGCCTGAGAGAGGCAGTCCATCAATGCTTCACCGAGTACCCAGATAGATGCTGTCATTTTTTCAAAAGTCGTTGACGACGGATCACATCAATCCAAACAGCCAAAATGACCACCGCGCCGATAGCCATCATCTGCTTGAACTGCGAGATTTCCATCAGGTTCATGCCATTGCGGATCATGGTGATCAGGACTGCACCCAACAGGCTGCCCCAGATGCTTCCACGCCCGCCGAAGAGGGAAGTGCCGCCCAAGATGACCGCAGCAATGGCGTCCAACTCAAACATCTGGGCCATTTTTCCGCTGGACGAGTCCATGCGGGCCATCAGCACCAGCGCACCTAACGCACAGCTTAAACCGGATACAACATACACACCTAACTTGTACCAGCGGATGTTGATACCGACTTGACGCGCACCCATTTCGTTGGAGCCCATGGCGTAGACATAGCGGCCCAGCTTGGTACTGGACAAAATAAACGCCATCATGACAAAGAAGAGGCCGGTGATCCAGATCGGCATCGGCACACCGAGGAACTGGCCGTAGCCGATGAATGGCAAGGGGTCGGGCATGCCGGAGTTGTCAAAACCACCGGTCGATTCAAAGGCCAAGCCACGCCACAAAGTCAGGCCGCCCAAGGTAACGATGAAGGATGGAATGCCTACAAACGCGACGAGGTAGCCGTTAAACAGGCCCACCGCTGCGCCAATGGCGAACGCTGCGGCGACACAAATATAGGGATCGACCCCCAGTTTGATCATCATGTGGCCGGCTACAGCGCCCGCCAGCGCTGTCAGCGCACCTACGGCGAGGTCTACGCCGCCGGTCAGGATCACAAAGGTCTGGCCACCTGCCAGCAGCGCGATGACCGAGGCCTGCACCAGAATGTTGGACAAATTGCCGGTGGTCAGAAAGTAGGGCGATGCGACGGTCAGCAAGGCTCCCAGGACCAAAACGGCGACTAGGGCTCCATACCATTCTTGGCGGGTGATGGACTTCATGAAATCAATTCCTCAAATAAAAAATGACGACCACCTTGCAGCGGTCGTCCGGGCCCGGTGGAGCTCCACCGGGCGGGTACGTTGACTTACTTCACCTTCATGAACTGCACTACGCCGGAGTCTTTGGCGAACTGGTCCACGTTGGTGGGCAACACCAGGAAAGAGCCGGTGTCGATACGGGCATCAACCTTCTTGCCTTCGGCTGCAGCAATGGCGGTTTCCACGCCGACTTGACCGATCTTGGCCAGCATCTGTGCGGCGTTGGCGCTCTGCCAGCCTTGCTTCATCATGTCCAGGCCGCCGGGTGAGCCGTCGAAACCTGCAATCTTGACGTCGCCGGCCTTTTTGCCTGCGGCCATCAATGCGGCTTTAGCGCCCAGTGCGCCGCCATCCCAAGCGCATGCAATGACTTTGGTGCCGGGGTTGGCACGCATGGCGGTTTCCACGCCGTTTTGTGCCATGGTTTGATCCCAGGTAGTGGAGACTTCCACCACTTTGACGTTCTTTCGCTTGGCGTTCAAGCCATCCAGGAAGCCCTTCTTGCGCTCTTGACCGGTGGATTGGCCGAGGTCGCCCGTGATGTAGATGACGGTGTCGCCGTCTTTCACTTGTTCGGCTGTCCAGTCGCCTTGAACCATAGCGGCTTTGATGTTGTCAGTTGCAACGTAAGAAGTGATCTTGGCGCCGGAGATGCCGGTGTCCACTGCAACTACCTTGATGCCTGCTGCCAAGGCCTTATTGATGGCTGGAGCAATGCCTGCGCTATCGACCGGCGCGATGGCAATGGCGTTCACCTTGCGGGTGATCATGTCTTCCACG
>JAAFIJ010000325.1:1919-3069 GCA_013298675.1 Rhodobacterales bacterium
TGGCCAACTGCTTGGAGAGTTCGCCTTTTTCTGCTGCCAATTCAATGAACTTCACGCCAGCTTTTTGACCGGCTTTCTTTGCGCCACCGTTGATCAGCGTCCAGCCTTCGTTGGTGTTGCCGTTGGTGATGTAGGCAATGGTGGTTTCTGCGGCTGCGGCAGACATCAGGCCGGCGGTGGCCATGGCGATGGCCAAGCGGCCCAACATGCGTTTGGTGATCATTCGTTTATCTCCGTTATAGGTTGAATTAGCAGCCTCGGTGGATTCCATGGCTTGCTGGGACCGAATTACAGCAGAGTTTCATTTAATTAAATCTAGTAGTTTTACTAATACGATTTGCGTGAGCAATCTGGCATGCTTACGTCCAGTTTTCTGAAATAGGTCCACCATGACATCCAAACAACCAGTCCTGCAGATCAAGAGTCTGACCAAGCATTACGGTGGCGTGAAGGCCCTGACCGATGCCAACTTCCGCTTGCTGCCCGGCGAACACGCTGCGATCGTGGGAGACAACGGTGCAGGCAAAAGCACCTTTGTCCGCTTGATCACGGGTGTGGAGCAGCCCAACTCCGGTGATATCACCCTCGATGGTCAGAGCGTTTATTTCGGCTCGCCGCTCGATGCCCGAGACCAAGGCATTGAGACCGTGTACCAAACGCTGGCCCTTGCGGAAGACCTCGATGTGCCTGCCAACATTTTTCTCGGGCGTGAAATTACGCGTCTGGCATTGGGGCCTTTGTCCATCTTGAACCACAAAGCCATGCGGGAACAGTCCGCTTCGATGCTGTCCACCACCGGCGTCAAGATTCAAGATATGTCGGAGAGTCTGCGCGGCATGTCCGGTGGGCAGCGGCAGTGTGTAGCTATTGCCAGAGCGGCCGGCTTTGCCAAAAAGCTCATTATTCTGGATGAGCCCACCGCAGCATTAGGCGTGGCCGAAACAGCTCGCGTGGAACAAATCATCAAAGGACTCAAGAAGCAGGGTATCCCGCTGATCATCATCAGCCACAACTTGCGCCAAGTTTTTGATCTGGTGGACCGCATCTGGGTGTTCCGTCAGGGGCGCATCATCTGCAGCCGTTTGACCAAGGAAACCAACCCGGAAGAAATTGTGGGCTTGATTACCGGGGCGATTGATCCCGCAACCCT
>JAAFIJ010000326.1 GCA_013298675.1 Rhodobacterales bacterium
GCCTATGACGTTGGCGTGGGCGAGGCGCTGCCCTACGGCGATGCCACCTTTGACGCCGTGGTGTGCGTCGATGTGCTGGAACATGTGGCCGATCTGACAAAAGTCCTGGCAGAGGTGGCGCGCACCTTGCGCCCCGGCGGTATGTTCCTGTTCGATACGATCAACCGCAATCCCCTCGCCCGGCTTGCCACTATCACCATGGCCGAAGATATCCTGCGCCTGTTGCCGCGCGGAACGCACGACCCTGCGATGTTCATCAAACCGGTCGAATTGCGCCGGGGTCTGACAGAGGCAGGACTGGTGCCCGGACCCATCACTGGCCTTGGACCCCGCGGAATCAACTGGCGGTTCGATCTGACCTTTGGCCGCCTGCCGCTGACGACAATTCTTTACATGGGCACCGCCCGAAAGCCTGCATCCCCATGAAAGACACCCGACCCGATACCGCCACCATCAGCGAGATCATCGAGATGGCGCTAAGCGATCATATCAGCTTTGATCTGATCCGCGCCCAGCACGGGCTTGGCCCCGATCAGGTCAAGGCGTTGATGCGTGCGAACCTGAAACCCGGAAGCTACCGCGCCTGGCGCAAACGCGTGCGCGTATTCAGTGACCGGCGCGAGGTTTACAAATAGACGCTATTGGTACCCCGTCATTTCCAGATAGCCGCGCCCGGTGTGGCTGCCCGTGATGCTGATCGGGCCTTCCCAATAGGGCACTGTGGTCGCCATAAAGGCCTGCGCGTTCAGCGCGGTGACTGTGACGTCAACCCTCCTTCGTGGCAGTTCCACCCGCCAATCGACTGGTATATCGCGGCCGACCACGCGTTCAAAACGCAAAGGTGTGATGCGCAGGTCACCGGGCATCATGGGCGTTGCTGTGCCATCCGCGTCAATCCATGTGGCCGACGTGTACCCCGCGCCTGCATCACGCAGCCGGAACCCCATCAGGCGCGCGCCATCGTCAAACATCAGCGAAAACCAATCCCACCCGGTCTGATCGGCAGCAAGGGGTTGCGATGACCATTCGCGGTCAAGCCAGGCCTGCCCGGTGACGGGGATCGTATCTGTGCCAACCGTGATTGTGCCAGCCACCGTGTAGAAGGGCTGCGAATAGTAATGGCTTGCCTGCCCCGCCGCCGATTTCACCGAATAGCCATGATCGCCTTGGGCCACGATGGGCCCGTTGGCCTGCAAAGACAGGTCATAGGAAAACCCATCCCCGGCGGCCGTGACATCGATTGCAGATAGCGCATCATTGCCGGGGCTGGCACGGCTTATCAGTTGCCAGTCATCAATCCATGCCTCAAACGGGCTGGCCACAACGCCCGCCTGTCCAACGCCACCGCGCCCCAACCGTTCGGCAAAAAGATGCGCATTTGGTGTGGTCACTGCGGCGTGACCCATCCACAGCTGCGGGCTGGCAAAGCCGGGCGCATCGCCGGGGGCAAGGGCTGTGCGAAACAGCGTCCATTGTGCGCCATATGCCGTGCCGTCCGGGCCGGTAAGGGTCGTGGTCAGATACCACCATTCGATGCGGAAATCCGTGTGCGCGCCATGGTCTGCCGGAAAGGCAAATCGGGAGGCGGGGTCAGGTGTGGCAAAGCCGTCCACCGATTGGCCCATGCCTGCAAAACCCTGCGCCATCGCTGTGGCTGCGGCGCCAATCGCCAGCATTCCGACAACAAGCCATCCCTTAGCGTTCATTTGCAAACACCCTCAACAAATCCGCAGGCGACATCCGCGCCAGTTTGCGCCACGGGCCGATGGCGGCCATTCCGGCGGCCAGCAATGCAAACCCAGCCAGACGCAGCCAATCCAGCGGAAAGACATACATCGGCAACCGCCAGCCAAACGCGGCCACATTGACCACCGCCAGTAAAACCCACGCCAGCATCAGCCCCAACGGCAAGGCCATCAGCAAGGTCAGTATGGCCAACATCAAGGTGCGCGCAAAATCCAGAAGCGCCAGCCGCCCCTTGGTCAACCCCATCGCCCAAACCGGTGCCAGTTGCGGCACGCGCATGCCCGATAACGTCATCAGACTTGCAAACATCGCAAGCCCCGCGACCCCCAGCGTCAGCACATTCAATGCAGCCGTCACCGCAAACGTGCGTTCAAACACCTGCAAAGACATGGCCTTGATGCCCGTGTTTTCCAACACCGCCGTATCGGGCAGCCCAAATTCCGCACGCAGCGCCGCAGCCAACGCTGCGGCCTTGCCCGGGGCCACCCGAACGCCGTAGCGCAAGTGCGGAACCTCTGGAAACCTTGCCACCAATTGATCCGTGCTGATGATGATCTGGGGCTTGGGATTGCCGTAATCCGAATACACGCCGGCAATCGGCAAATCGCCACCGGGCAGCGCCACCATGTCGCCCAACGCCAAACCATCGCGGCGGTAAAACTGTTCGTTCACCAGTATCGCACTGCCATCAGCAATCCGGTCCCATACCGCCGGGGTGGCATCCAGCAAAGGCCAGTTATCGCGGTATGTTGCATGATCGGTCATGCCGAACACATCACCCGGCTGACCTGCGAGCGGCGTCTCGGCTGCCCAAATCGGCAAAACGGCATCGGTTTGGGGTGTAAGCCATGCCACAATGGCCGTTGCTTCATCCTGCGTGCGTGCCGTCACATACAGCTCTGATGCGAGGCGCTGATCCAACCAGCCGGTAAAGGTTAGACGGAAACTGGCTACCATCGTCCCAACGCCCACATTCGCCGCCAGTGCCAGCAGCAGCGCCATCAATGCCAGCGACAATCCCGGCAATTGTTGGCGGGTGTCGGCCCAGAACCATTGCGCGAGCGTCCCTCGTGCCATCCTTTGGGCGACGGCAGTGATCCCGGCCAGTGCCACCGGCAACAAAAGTGCCGCCCCGATCAGCACCGCACCGAGCATGGCAAACCCGGCCCAAAGCCCGGTCCCTATCAAACCCAGACCAACCGCCACAACCAGCAGCACCGCCCCCGCACCAGCCTGCCAAACCAGCGTACGTTCGGACGCGCGCGCCCAGGCGCGCGGTTGCGCTGCGGCCAGCAGCGGCAAATGCCAAATGCGCCACAGGC
>JAAFIJ010000327.1 GCA_013298675.1 Rhodobacterales bacterium
GGCGGATTTTTCTGGGACCAATCATCGGGACCTTCCGATTTGTCGCCAGCGATTGGCAATTGATCCGCGCAAATGAGCCGGGGGTCGCCAAAGCCTGGATCATGAACGGGGTCGGTGTCGGGATGGTGCTGCTATGGCTGAACACTTTTGGAAATGTGCCTCTCCTTGGCTACTGTCTTGCCGCCTATTTCGCCTACGGACTGCTGAAAATCCGAACCTTCCTAGAGCACCGCGCACATGACGCTTGCCGCGCGCGCAGTGTGGTGATCGAAAGCAGGGGGCCACTATCCTTGTTGTTTTTGAACAATAGTTTCCATGTCGTGCACCATTCAAGTCCGAACTTGCCGTGGTACAAACTGCCTGCACTTTACGCCGAAAAGCGCGAATATTATTTGCGCCGGAACGACGGCTACATGTACCGCAGTTATACCGAGATTTTTCGAAAGTATCTCTTTAGGGCAAAAGATCCGGTGCCGCATCCGATCTGGCCCGTCGCTAAGACAGGGTCAGAACAGCCTTGATCAGACGATCCGGCGAAAAGTTGGGGTGTCGGTCGAGTTGTCGAAAAACGGCACGCCCTGCTGCTCTTGGCCTTTGACTAGCGCGTCCACCTCTGCAAGCACAACCTCGGTGATGAAGGGCAGGTCGAGCGCGCGCGCAGCGGTCACGTCGATCCATTGCAGCTGTGACAGTTCGTTGGAAGCGCCGGCGAACCCGGTCATGTCGCCGTAAACCTGATCCGCGCTGACCATGAAAAAGCGGGCGTCAAAGCGGCGCGGGCGGCGCGGTGGGGTGATGGCGCGAAAAATGAACCGTAGATTTGGGTCGGGAGACGGCAGGATCTTTAAGCCTGTTTCTTCGTCCATTTCGCGAATTGCGGCGTTTGCCAAAGTAAGCGGCGCGGGTGCTTGCGGGCCCACCCGAGCGCAAAGCCGGCTGAAACACAGGTCTGAAAATGAACCACCGAGGGCGATGTTTGCGTCTTGGTCATCGACAGCACCACCCGGAAACACAAACTTTGAGGGCATAAAGACAGCGGAATGTCCACGCTGCCCCATCAACACCTCAACGCCGCGCACCGCCTTCCGCCACAGAATAATCGTCGCTGCGTGGCGAACGGGCGCATCCCCTGTCATCGCTGGAATTGGGCCAATCCAAACCCATGCATCCGCTTTGCCCATTGAATGGCAATCATCACCCCTTTGAGACGGGGCAGTAAAAACAACGAAAGCGCCACAGTGCCAATCGTGAACATGGTCGCCAGGGTCAGCGGCTCTGGCCGGAATTTCACAAAAACGAACATCAACATCGGCGCCATCAAGTGGCCAACGATCAGGATGGTCAAATAGGCCGGGCCATCATCGGCGCGTTGCGGCGTAAAATCCTGACCACAGTTTTCACAGCTTGGTCGCACTTTCAAATAGGCGTACAACAACGAACCTTTGCCGCAGCTAGGGCAGGATCGGTTCCAACCGCGGCGCAGCGCTTGGCCCATCGGGCGGTCTTGACTGTCAATCATCTGGGTCACGCGCAATACTTTCGACGGGAAAAACGTTCTCTGCTTTATATAGGTGTTTTTTGCACAATTGTAGAGCGCGTTCGTCTTGCCGTGTCCCTTTGTCGCAAGCCCCAAACATTCTGCGACGGAAGTCTAAAGTCGCCGCGTTAAACTGTCATGAAGGCGACGAAGTTGATGGATCGCTAGAATGAAACGGAGACGAACATGATGACCAATACAAACAAATACGCCGTGGTTTTGGCCGCTTTTATGGCTATGGGTGTATCGGGAGTTGCCCTTGCCGAGGGTCGTGGTGCAGGTATGATGCCGACGTTCGAAGAGCTTGATCTCGACAAGGACGGTTTGGTTACCAAAGAAGAAATGACCGCTTATCGCGCTGCCGAAATGAAGGCCGCCGATACCAATGCGGATGGCAAGCTGAGCGCCGAGGAAATGACGGCGGCACGTTTGAAGAAAATGGAGGCGCGCGTGGCGGAAATGACCGCCAAGATGATCACCAAACTTGATACCGACAAGGATGGTTTGGTGTCGGGCGAAGAGCTTGCCGCAGCACCGGGGCAGGACAAGATGTTTGACCATCTTGACGAAAACGAAGACGGTTCCATTTCCAAGGAAGAGGCCGACGCCGCTGGCGAAGGTCGCGGGCATGGCCATGGTCGCCACGGCAAGCATGGTGGCGGTTTCTTTGGTGATGACAACTAAGGACCAGTCAACCAATTTGGTCGGGGCACAGTTGCTGTCCCGACCTAACCCGTTTACGTTTGCCTTAGGATGGACATGTCGCGCGATCCCCTTGCTTTGGTGCCCGATGAGGCCTTGGTCGTCTTGTACGCCAATGGCGACCGAGAGGCTGCCCGCGCATTGACCAGTCGGTTGCTGCCGCGGATTTTGGGATATGCCGCGCGCATTTTGCAAGACCGGGCCGAAGCAGAAGATGTCGCACAAGAAGCGATGTTGCGGTTGTGGCGGGTGGCGCCGAACTGGCGTCCTGATGAGGCAAAGGTCACGACTTGGCTGTATCGGGTCGTCGTCAATCTGTGCACGGACCGGTTGCGCGCACGTCAAAGGCGCAAGTTGGACGCGCTTGATGATGTGGCAGAGCCTGCGGATTCTGCTACAAGTGTCGTCACTGCGATGATTGATGTGGAACGCCAATTGGCTTTAGAGACGGCTTTGGCGACCCTGCCGGACCGACAAAGGCAAGCGGTTGTTTTGCGCCATATCGAAGGCCTGACCAACCCCGAGATTGCGGATGTTATGGCCATAGGCGTGGAAGCGGTTGAAAGCCTGACCGCGCGTGGCAAACGAACATTGACCCAGATTCTGTCGGGCCAAAAAGCGGCACTTGGCTATGAAGGAGTTGAATGATGGACGATCTTGATCTGCTTTTTGCTCAAGCGCGCGCGACCAGCGTAATCCCGTCTGATGCGCTGATGGCGCGGATATTGTCGGATGCGGAAAGGACGCAACCTGCGCCAAGGGTCTTGGTGCAAACGCCACAGCCAAAGCCCGGTTTCTGGCAACAACTGACCCATGCCCTTGGGGGC
>JAAFIJ010000328.1 GCA_013298675.1 Rhodobacterales bacterium
CTCCTGCCAGCCGAGGTGGCGCGCAATCCGCATCACATAACACGCCGCTGACATTTGCTGCTTCGGCCCGGGCGATGAAATCAGCAAAAGCACTGCCGGCACCAGCTGCATCGCCTGCATCGCAGACCATATTCTTTTGTGATGGAGGCAAATCCACCAAAAAGGGAACCGCCGCATTCTGACCCAATTGCATCTTTGCACCCGACTTCTGCCGATCTGGGATCACAATATGCAGCGACTGGTTACCATCTGTTTACCGGCGCATGGGAAGCTCAGGAATGTTCTGTCCATTTAAGGAGAATCCGATGGATATGTCACTTTCTCTGCCCAAGGGGGCCACTACCCCAACAGTTGCCAGCCCCCAGGATCGCGCCCTTCGAAAACAATCGGCGGCGCTTGAGGCAAGCTTTCTGTCCGAAATGTTGTCGCATGCCGGGCTTGGAAAAACCGAAGGTAGCTTTGCCGGCGGCATCGGCGAGGAGCAGTTTTCATCTTTCTTACGGCAGGAACAGGCAAACATGATGGTGGCCAAAGGCGGCATCGGATTGGCCGAGCAATTGTTCCAAGCGCTGTCGAAAGGCAACACTCATGGATCATGATCTCGTTGCTGCTGAAGGGCTGCTTGATCAGGTTCACAGCGCCTGTTTGACCGCAGATTTTGCCAAACTGGCCCAGCTAACCCCCTTAATCGAAGAAGTTTTTGTGCAACTTGCACCCTTACACGGTGCAAAAGAGCTTTCTGGGCTGGAGTTTAAAGCACTGCGAAACCAGCGTGCGCTAAAGTCTTGCCTTCGCGGAATTGCCGCTGCGCGCCGGCGGGTTGATGAAATAGCCAGCGGGGCACATACCCGCACGACCTATAGCAAAAAGGGCACGCGGATTTCGATGAATCCGACCGAGACCCAACAGCGAAGGTTTTAGGGTTTCGCTAAAATGCAGGGCAACTCGCCTTGCCGCGTTAGCAGATCATTAGAACTTTTACCGGCTCAATGACCTTGCATTCCATGAAGGAGTGGCGCGCATCTGGTTCTTCCGAGGCGCACAGGAAAGAAATCCATTCCGCCTTCCCAGTTTGGGTGGGCACCCAATGCCGTATGCAAAGCGTCGGCCAATCTTGAGGAATGATTATGTCATCAGTTTTGACAAACAACAGCGCGATGGTTGCACTTCAGACCATGAAGGGGATCAACAACAACCTGAACAAAACCCAGTCTGAAATCTCTACCGGGAAAATGGTTGCCACAGCCAAGGATAACGCTGCGATTTGGGCAATTTCCAAAGTGATGGAATCTGACGTTAAGGGATTTAAAGGGATTTCTGACAGTTTGGCTGTCGGATCCGCGACCATCTCGGTTGCACGGCAAGCGGCTGAAACCGTCACGGACTTGTTGACAGAAGTAAAAGGAAAGATTGTCGCCGCTCAGGCGTCAAACGTCGACAGAACGAAGATTCAAACCGACATCGTAGCACTGACCGATCAGATCAAATCTGTGGTGGGGGCTGCACAATTCAATGGCCTGAACTTGGTTGACGGCAGTCAAACCAACGTGGACATTCTATCCTCGCTCGACCGCTCCAGTACCGGTGTTGCGGCCTCTTCGATTACCGTAGCGGCACAAAACCTGTCCACTGGTGGCTATACCGCGAAAAACGTCCTTACCGGCACGACGGGTGTTTCTGCAACTGGTGACACGGCCGGCTTCGCGCTTGACGCGGCAACAGGGACCGGAACGGTTGTGATTGACGATACCGCTGCGGCCTTTGTTGCCGGGGATAAGGTTTCGATCACCCTTGGGAACAAAACCGCAAGCTATACTGTTACAGCAGCTGACGTCGCTGCGACCACGACCTCTGACATCGTCGCCGTGGGCCTGAAATCTGCGGTTGAATCGCTGGGTGTGGCCGGTCTGACGGTCAATTACGACAGTGGAACGCCCGGAACGCTTGCGTTTACCAATGCGGGCACCGCAGCAGTCAGGGCTGGCGTTCAGTTTACAAATGCTGGTTCGGGTGGGCTCTCTGCACTTTCAGCCGTGAACGTGTCAACCGCGCCCGGTGCTGTAGCTGCGCTTGGTAACATCGAAAGCATGATTCAGACTTCGATCACAGGCGCCGCAAACTTTGGCTCAGTCCAAAAAAGCGGATTGATATCCAGTCAGAGTTTGTCGGTAAGTTGTCCGACGCGCTGAAATCGGGCATCGGCGCAATGGTAGATGCTGATATGGAAGAAGCATCCGCGCGCTTACAGGCGTTACAGGTTCAACAACAGTTGGCAACGCAGTCACTCTCGATTGCCAACCAGCAGCCACAAAACATCTTGGCATTGTTCCGTTAACGAAGGCTGTCGCGGCGGCCGGTCTTCGTCGCCGCGACAGAACGACTTAACCCAAATTCCAGGAAGGAAACGCTATGTCAGCACTGCACTCTGCCGTTCGAAAACACTACGCCCAACCAGAAGCACCGCAAAAGACCCCGCGCAGCCTTGAATACGAACTTATCGCGCAGTGCACGCAAAGACTGATCACTGCATGGGGCAACCGACCCCATCAATACGTTGGCTTGATGTCCGCTTTGGATGCAAATCAGAAAATGTGGTCAACTTTGGCGGTCGATGTCGCCCAGTCGTCAAATGGTTTACCTGCCAAACTACGGGCACAACTCTTTTATCTTTACGAATTCACCTGCCAGCACAGCTGTGCCATCCGCGAGAGGGGTGCTTCAGTTGAAGTTCTGATTGACATCAACCGCGCCGTAATGCGCGGCCTTCGTGGCGACATGGGGTTGGAATGAGCGGTCTCGTCCTTAAACTTGGCCCGCATGAACGGGTTTTGATCAATGGCGCAGTCATTGAAAATGGCGAAAAACGCTCACGCCTTGCAGTGATGTCGCCAAACGCACACATTCTGCGGCTGCGCGATGCCATTCACCCGGAAGAAGCAAATACTCCGGTCCGCCGCGTCTGTTACATTGCTCAGCTGGTTTTGACAGGCGACGCAGATGCAGATGATGCAAAGTTTCAGCTTTTGCGCGGGATCGAGCAGCTCAGTCAG
>JAAFIJ010000329.1 GCA_013298675.1 Rhodobacterales bacterium
CGACCTGCAAGTCAAATGGGGGCTGGCCTATATTTTCATCAGCCATGATTTGCGCGTCGTACGGGCTTTGGCGCATAAGGTAATGGTGATGAAAGAGGGCGATGTGGTCGAGGCAGGGCTTGCCGCCGACATCTTCGCCGCACCCAAAACCGAGTATACTCGTGCCTTAATGCGCGCGGCATTTGGATCTGCGGCGCAGCCAACGGATTGATTTTATGAAAATTCTCTTTGTTCACCAGAACTTTCCCGGTCAGTTTTTACACCTCGCGCCCGAATTGCTAAAACGCGGCCATGACTGTCTGGCCCTGACCGATGCAGTCAACACGCGCGCCAGTGCCATTCCGGTCGTGAAATACAAACACAAACCGATGGCCGTTGACGCCGCAGCAACCAGACTGGGCCGCAATTACACGACCATGAGCGACAGAGGCGTCACCGTGGCGCGCGCGGCACAACAACTGCGTGACGAAAAGGGTTACATCCCCGACGCGATTTTCGGCCATTCAGGATGGGGTGAAACCTTGTTTCTAAAAGAGGTCTGGCCAGAAGCAAAACTGATCGTTTACGCTGAGTTTTACTATCGCGGTCGCGGCGCGGATGTTGGCTTTGACCCAGAATTCAGTACTCCCAATTTTGATCAGGTGATGATCTCTCAAGGCCGCACTGCGCATCTTGGGCAAGCTTTGATCCATGCCGATGGCGGCCTATCACCCACCGAATGGCAGGCTTCTACCTATCCGCCGCTGCTGCGCGACATGATCAAAGTCATCCATGACGGGGTCGATACCAATGTGATGGCGCCAAACCCAAAGGCGACATTCGAACTGCCCGATGGCCGAACGCTGTCAGCGGGGTCAGAGGTTCTTACCTTTGTGAACCGCAACCTGGAACCGTACCGTGGCTATCACACCTTTATGCGCGCGCTGCCCGCTGTTATGGCCGCACGGCCAAACGCCCAGATCGTGATCGTCGGCGGCGACGAGGTCAGCTATGGGGCCGCACCAAAGGATGCCAAAGGTTGGAAGGAAACATTTCTGGCCGAAGTGCGCGGTGATCTGGATATGTCGCGCGTCCACTTCATGGGGAAAATACCCTATCCGCAATTCGTGTCTCTTATGCAGGTCAGCCGCGTCCATGCCTATCTGACCTATCCGTTCGTTCTAAGTTGGTCGATGATAGAGGCGATGTCGGCGGGCTGTTACATCGTGGCCTCGCGTACTGCGCCCGTGACAGAGGCCATCGAAAACGGGGTAAACGGCACCCTGGTCGATTTCTTTGATGTGGCCGCTTGGTCTGCGGCGTTGATTGATGGCTTGGCGCACCCTGAGAAATACGATGAGATGCGCGGTGAAGCCCGCAAAACCGCACTCGCACGCTATCATCTGCGGTCGGTTTGTTTGCCGCAAATGATTGATTTCGTGGAAAGCTTTTCACCGTAAGGCAAAGCTTGTGCCATGCCTGCCCGCCATTTGCCATCTGCTTGTGGCATGCAACGCAGTCAAGACCAGCACCCACGGCCCCGTTCGGCTTAGATTTGCGCGCCACCTCTTTCACACATCCACAACTGGTAAATTGCATGCGGCGCGCCATATGGTTAGAGAGGTGTAAATCCCACACGACGCTTTGTCACCGATCAAACAAGGGGGCTGCATATGGGCCAACATATCCCAAGATTTAACGGAGCGAGTTGCGGCGACTGCCCGATCCGCTACCGCGCGGTCTGTGCGCGCTGCGATGAAGACGAGCTAAAGCAACTGGACGAGATCAAGTATTATCGCAGCTTTGAGGCAGGCCAGACCGTCACTTGGTCGGGCGACAAGATGGATTTCGTGGCGTCTGTCGTGACGGGCATCGCGACGCTTAGTCAAACCATGGAAGATGGTCGCCGCCAGATGGTTGGGCTTTTGCTGCCCTCAGATTTTGTGGGCAGACCGGGCCGCTTGACCGCGCCATTTGATGTCACAGCGACCACCGATCTGGTGATGTGCTGTTTTCGCAAGAAACCATTCGAAGACATGATGCAATCGACGCCGCATATCGCACAACGTTTGCTGGAAATGACCTTGGATGAATTGGATGCGGCGCGTGAATGGATGCTTTTGCTGGGCCGCAAGACGGCGCGCGAAAAGATTGCCTCGCTTTTGGTGATCATTGGGCGCCGCGACGCAAACCCAAAACCGGGCAACCACGGCGCGACTGTACGCTTTGAACTGCCCCTGACCCGAGAGCAAATGGCCGATTATCTGGGCCTGACCTTGGAAACCGTCAGCCGACAAATGAGCGCTTTGAAACGCGACGGCGTGATAGAGCTAGAGGGCAAACGCCAGATCGTCGTGCCGAATTTTGATCGTCTGCGGGGGGAAACAGGCGACGATTCTGATGGCGGATTGCGGGGCTAACACGGTAGAGGTTTGCCAAATCACCCTCGCTATTGATCAGGACTTGCCCATGACCGACAACCCGAACGCCGCCCCGATCGGCGAGCTGACCTTGCGCACCCTTGCGATGCCGCGCGATGTGAACACCAATGGCGACATCTTTGGCGGCTGGGTTCTGTCTCAGATGGACATGGCCGCAGGCATCGTCGCCGCAGCCCGGGCGCAAGGCCGTGTGGCCACAGTGGCGATTGACGCAATGCAGTTCATCCGCCCGGTCAAGGTGGGCGACGTGCTGTGCATCTATGTCCACATCGCACGCATCGGCCGCACGTCGATGGGCCTTCAGATAGAAGCATGGGTTCTGCGCAACCGCCAAGTGCAACGCGAAAAGGTGACCGAAGGGCTGTTCACCTTTGTCGCGATTGATGAGGCTGGCAGGCCAAGGCCAGTGCCGCAAGAGGGCGAGAGCAACAGCTAATCCGGTCCTGTGCCGTAGAAACGGCGCAACGATCCACCCCATAGGGCAATGCCCGACCGCCGGGTGGGCAAACAACGCCAGTTCTATGCGCTTTATGGTTCAACCCATCCGACAGATTTTCTGCTGGTAAGGCTGCAAAATGCCCGCCCGAGGGGGCGGTCGGGCATTGCCCGGCGGCGC
>JAAFIJ010000033.1 GCA_013298675.1 Rhodobacterales bacterium
TAAAAAACGCGCATTCGCGGTCTGTGCTATTTCTGCAGTGCGTGTCGCCAAATGGCTGCGGCTAAGCGGGATCAGGACGTGCATAAGCACCGCCATGATCAAAGCCACACACAGCCCGTAAATCAGCACGGGCCGCGACAAGCGAAAGCATGAAAACCCGGTTGCCTGCATCACCACCAGTTCGCTTTCCGATGTCAAACGGTTGGTCACATAGACCGCCCCCGCAAAAGCCGCAATCGGCAAGACAATATTGATCATGTTTGGCAGGCTAAGGATCGAGAACTCCAGAAAAACCAGCCCAGATTGACCATCGCCGATCAGTTGCTCAAAGAGGCCAACCGCCCGGTTGATCCAGTAGATTGCCACAAGGATCAGCGCGAAAAAGCCGAAATGCGTCAGCAACTGTAAGAGGAGATATCGGTCGAATCTCGACACGCAAGAGAACCTTTCCATAGGCGACGTAGTGATATGACTAACGGAATTCTGTGGGGGTTAAAACTCATATCTGGTCTTCTGCGGGGCCTGCGTTTAGCTTTACGCGAAACATTGCGCGGCGCATATGATTTGGACGCCGCATCATCAGGAGAAACCCTTGTCACATCCCGTCGCAATCAAATTCACCCATCCTGAAACTGCCGATGTTTTGGCGCATCCCGGGCGGCTGGTGTTGATCGTTGAGACGGCCAAACCGCAAACGGTGGTTGCAAAAGCGGTCAACAAGGCAATGCGGGGTGGGCTTGCACGGGCAATGGGGTCTGATGGCTTTGGGAAACTGAAACCCGGCGAGGCGATGGATTTGGCATTTCCGGCCGGCCTTGCAGCCGACGTGCTTCAACTGGTGCTGCTGCCGAAGAAATCAACGCAAGCCGAGGCGCGCAAAGCGGGGGCCGCGATTGGCCGTGTGCACACGACCAGTCATACCCTTGTGGTGGCGCAGTCCAATCCCTTGGCCGCCGAGCTGTCGTTTGGTCTGGCGATGCGGGCCTATGACTTTTTGGCGCATAAGTCCGCGCCTGCCCGGGTTATGGGCGAGGTTACACTGGCCGTGTCTAATCCGGAACTGGTGGCCAGCCAGGCACGGCCAATGGCCGCGGTGGCCGAAGGCGTTTTCTTTACCCGTGATCTGGTGAATGAACCTGCGAACATTCTGACGACAAACGATTTTGCGGCACGCCTTGCCGCGATGCAGGAACTGGGCTTGGACGTCGAAATTCTGGAAGAGGCACAACTCGCCAAACTGGGAATGCGCGCGCTGCTGGGGGTCGGGCAGGGGTCTGAAAGCCCGTCCAAGGTGGTCGTCATGCGCTGGAATGGCGGCACGCCGGGCGATGCCCCGTTTGCGTTGGTGGGCAAGGGCGTGGTGTTCGACACAGGCGGCATTTCAATCAAACCTGCCGGTGGTATGGAAGAAATGACGATGGACATGGGCGGCGCAGGCGTTGTTGCGGGGGTCATGCGCACCCTTGCATTGCGCGGGGCGAAAGCCAATGTCGTGGGACTGGTCGGGTTGGTGGAAAACATGCCCGACGGCAAGGCGCAAAGGCCGGGCGATGTTGTCAGGTCGATGAAGGGTGATACGATCGAGGTGATCAACACCGATGCCGAGGGACGTTTGGTTCTTGCGGATGTGCTTTGGTATGCCCAGGAAACCTATAAACCACGCGGGATGATCAATCTTGCGACCTTGACCGGGGCAATCATTGTGGCCTTGGGCCATGAAAACACCGGGGTCTTTTCCAACAATGACCTGCTGTGTGATCAATTCCTGAAAGCCGCAGCTGCCGAAGGCGAGGGGGCTTGGCGTATGCCGATGGGGCAGGGCTATGACGACAAATTGAAATCGCGGATTGCCGACATCATGAACAGTTGTGGCCGCGACGCGGGGGCGATCACCGCTGCACAGTTCCTGCGCCGCTTTGTGCGCGAAGACATGCCGTGGTGCCATTTGGATATTGCGGGAACGGCTTTGCTTAAGTCGGAAAGCACGCTTGCGCCCAAGGGGGCGACGGGTTGGGGCGTGATGGCGCTGAACCGTCTGATCGCAGATCGGTTTGAGGACAAATGATCAGCTTTGCCCCTGCGCCTGCCGTTCATCCGGGCGATGCGTGATGGGCATAGCCATGTTCTATCAGTTGCAACATTCGGGGTTGGACGAAACCTTGCGGATGCTCTTGGGCCGCGCGGTGCAGCAAAACTGGCGCGTGATGATCCGCGCTACAGATACCGAACTGCTGCGGCGCTTGGATGATCGACTGTGGACGGACCCCGCCGATAGTTTTCTTGCCCACGGCGTCGAAGGCGGCACGCACGACGCGGATCAGCCGATTTTGCTGGGCACGGGTCCGATTTTGAATGCTGCACAAGGCTTATTTTTGGTGGGTGGGGCAGAGACCACTCCGACCGAAGCGGCAGAGCTTGAACGGGTTTGGGTGCTTTTTGACGGTAACGATGCCGATAACCTGGGCCAGGCGCGCGGGTTATGGCTCAAGCTGACAGGGGCAGGGCTTGCGGCGCAGTATTGGTCCGAGGACGGTGGTCGATGGGAGAAAAAGGCAGAAAAATTAGCGAAATCTGACGCTTAGCGGCGCAGAATCATTTTGTCATTCGCAATTTCAATGCGGAATTGCCCCAAATAATCCATGCCCAAAAGCGATCCGTCCATCGGGGATTTGTTGACCGACGCCACAAAATTCTGATTGGTAAATGGCCCAAGATCTACCTGTGACAGGGTGACACTTGCCGTCTGGACCATGCCATTGGCCGTCTGCGCCTGACCTAAATAGGCCAAATCATCCGGGTTTATGCCGATGTTGCGCGCATCGTCGGGCGACAAAACAAGGCTGCTGGCCCCGGTATCGGCCATGAACAGAACGTCCTGCCCATTGATCGTCAAGCGGATGTAGTAGTGACCATCTTGGGCGCGGGGAATTTCAACGCTGCCGTCTTGGCCGGCAAACTGATCTGGCAAAATATCACGCCGAATATCTAACCACAGACCGTAACCCGCCATCAACCCGATGAAAATCATTCCCCAAGCCAACAAGGCGCGCAGGGTTTTGCCAAACCGCTGACGAAACTCTACCATCAAAAATCCGCCGACCGCCGCGATCAGCAGACAGAGATAGATCAAATTTGCAAGGTTATCACCAGACATAAGCACCTGATTTCATACTTAGACCAAACCAGTCCCTTTTATCCCGTCAATCACGAATTGCACCGACAGCGCCGCGAGCAACATGCCCAGCAAACGGGTGATCACATTGGTTCCGGTCCGGCCCAAAAGACGTTCCAGCGGCGGTGACGCGAGAAGGAACAAAAACGTCACAAAGACCATCACGATCATCAAACCCAACACGGCAGCGGTGCCGATCCAACCCGTCCCAGACTGACCCACCAACAAGATGATTGACGCAATCGCACCGGGCCCTGCGATCAACGGCGTGGCCAGGGGAAAGACGGACGGGTCTTGATTCTCATCTGCTTGCTGTCCTTCACGCAGCGGTGTGCGACGGTCAAACAGCATGTCGAGCGCGGTCAAAAACAGCAAGATGCCACCACCGATGCGAAAGGCCGGCATGGTAATACCGATAAACCCTAAAAGGGATTCACCAGCCAAGCCAAAAATCAACAACAAAATGGCCCCAATAATACAGGCACGCTGCGCCATAGCGCGACGGCTGTGAGAGTCCATCCCGCGCGTCAGGGCGATAAACAGAGGGACGAGTCCGGCCGGATTGATTACCACAAAAAGCGTCGCAAAGGTGGTGATCAAAAAGCTGGTTTCAATCATTTTTCTGCTGTTTCCAAACGTTCCTGAGCTTGCAGCCACATGGCCTCGGCTCGGTCCAAGCCTTCCATGACTTCAGCATACTTCTTGTTCCACGTCTCTAACTCTCCGATCCGAGTGGATTCGTAAAGTTCTGGGTCCGCAAGCTTTTTGGCCAAACGGTCGCGCATTTCGTTCAACTTGGCCATCCGCTCTTCGCATTTGCGGACATCCGATTTCAACGCCATGATCTCTTCGCGAGAGGCTTTCTTTTTTGGCTTTTCCGCAGCTTTGACCACTTCCTTAGGCGCATCATCGCCTGCGAGCAGCATCTTGCGGTAGGCTTCCAAATCCTCGGTATAGGGCGTCACAGCCCCACCTTTGACCAGCCAAAGACGATCCGCGACCAGACCCAAAAGGTGCATATCGTGACTGACCAACACGACAGCGCCCGAGTACTCGGTCAGAGCCTCAACCAAAGCTTCGCGGCTTTCCATATCAAGGTGGTTGGTCGGTTCGTCCAAAATCAACAGATGCGGCGCATCCAGCGTGGCCAGCAGCAGCGACAAGCGCGCCTTTTGGCCCCCCGACAAGCGGCCAACTGCGGTTTCCGCCTGATCGGCCATCAAGCCAAAGCCCGCAAGCCGCGCACGCAATCTAGGTTGCCCTTCGTCGGGGCGGTGGCGCTGCACGTGCTGCAAAGGGGTTTCGTCAATGAACAACTCGTCCACTTGGTGCTGGGCAAAATACCCAATTCGAAGCTTGGACGATCGTACCATCTTACCTTCGGACGCGATCAGTTTTCCGGCAAGCAGTTTTGAAAGCGTGGACTTGCCCTCACCGTTGCGACCAAGCAGCGCGATCCGGTCGTCTTGGTCGATGCGCAGCGAAAGTTTCTTCAGGATGGGCGGGCCGCCATAACCAACAGCCACGCCTTCCATGTTGATGATCGGGGGCGACAACTCTTCCGGAGCCGGAAAGGTGAAAACCACCTTTTTGGCATCTTCTGGCGCGGTGATCGTTTCCATTTTTTCCAGCATCTTCACGCGCGATTGCGCCTGAACGGCCTTGGAGGCTTTGGCCTTAAAGCGGTCCACAAAGCTTTGCAAATGCGCGCGGCGGGCCTCTTGCTTTTTCGCCTCGGCCTGCAAGACCGCGCGACGCTCTGCCACTTGACGTGCGAATTGATCATAAGGGCCAGACCAGTAGGTCAGTTTCTTGGCATCAAGGTGTAAAATTCCCGTAACGGCACGGTTCAACAGCCCACGGTCGTGCGAAATGATCAGCACGGTGTGCGGATATTTCATCAAATAGCTTTCCAGCCACAACGCGCCTTCAAGATCCAGATAGTTGGTCGGTTCGTCCAGCAGCAGATAGTCGGGCTGTGCAAAAAGTACCCCCGCAAGGGCGACACGCATCCGCCAGCCGCCCGAAAAATCCGAACACGGACGCAACTGCGCCTCGGCATCAAAGCCAAGACCTTTCAGGATGCTCGACGCGCGGCCCTCGGCGCTCCATGCGTCAATGTCGGCCAGACGTGTCTGGATATCGGCAATGCGGTGCGGGTCGGTGGCGGTTTCTGCCTCTGTCATCAGCGCATTGCGTTCTGTGTCGGCTTGCAGCACCGTATCCAGCAAGGACATCGACGACGACGGCACCTCTTGGGCCACGCCCCCGATCCGCGCGCGACTTGGCAGGGATATCTGTCCACCCTCAAGCGCCAGTTCGTTCTTGATCAGCTTGAACAGGGTGGTTTTACCCGCCCCATTCCGGCCGACAAGACCCACTTTGTGGCCTGTTGGTATCGTTGCTGAAGCGCCCTCAAACAGCGGGCGGCCTTCGACGGAATAGGTGATGTCTTCGATTTTAAGCATGGTCAGCGCCTTGCCCTAAGAGGGGGGCGGCGTCAACCAGTTCGTCACCCTGTGACCCGCCCATCTGGATATTCCGCTGGACCTTTCAGTTCCAGTTTATTGCCAAAAGGGTCGAGGATGTAAAAGCTGTGCCCAACACCGCGAGCGCCGCCGTGTACGGCCTCACGGTCAATCGTCACGTTATGGGCAGCCAGATGCGCGCGCATCGTGTCTGGCGCAAAGGGGCTGGTGGCGATGCAGACGTGATCAACGTTGCGACCGCCGGCGACGGGTGGAATGGCCGTGACAGCACCTGGATGCGTGGTATCCCACAGCACAATCAACGCCGCACCGCACCAAAGCTGTTCCATGCCCATGCCCGGATAACTGTAGCCAGGCACGCAGCCAAGCACTGCTCTGTAAAACGCAAGGGCCCGCGGCATGTCATCAACCAAAAACACAACGTGATCTATACCAACAAGCGAAAATGGTGGGTTTGTCATCGTATTCTCCCCTTTAAGGCCTATCAGACCCACGGCTAACGGCTTTTCAAGTGCTAGCGCACATGCTAGCAGGCGCGCACAGATATTTACGGGCGTCCCGCCCCATTCATGGAGAGCCAAATGGCCATCGAACGCACCCTGTCGATCATCAAGCCCGACGCAACAAAGCGCAACTTGACCGGCAAAATCGTTGCTAAATTTGAAGATGCAGGCCTGCGCGTTGTCGCGTCCAAGCGCATCCACTTGTCGCCAGCCCAAGCTGGCGCGTTTTACGCAGAGCATGCAGAGCGCGGCTTTTACGGCGAGTTGTGCGCATTCATGGCGTCAGAGCCTGTTGTCGTTCAGGTTCTGGAAGGCGAAAGCGCCATTGCCAAGAACCGTGAAGTGATGGGTGCCACCGATCCAGCACAAGCAGCCCCTGGTACCATCCGCAAAGAGTTTGCTTTGTCCAAAGGCGAAAACTCGGCGCATGGTTCGGATTCTGAAGCAGCAGCAGCGCGCGAAATCGCGTTCTTCTTCTCGGGTCTTGAACTGGTCGGTTGATCGTTTCAACAGATTGATATTTGGGCCGTCCAATCTTTTTGGGCGGCCTTTTCATTTGGACCTTGGTTGTAGAAATTTGCCGCCGTAACCTGTTTAAAGCAATGGTAAGTTAGGCAAATTTGGCATGACACAGGTACCGCTTCCTGCATCGATGCAGAACCTTGTTGAACGGGTGACGCGCGCCTTTCCACATCTTCCGCGCCTTGCCCCGATGTTCGCCGCTACCCTAAGCAATACTTGGGCAACCACCCTGAAGCCGCAAGCTGATGGCAGTGTTTTCGTGATCACGGGCGATATCCCGGCCATGTGGCTGCGCGATTCTGCGGCTCAGGTCAGACCGTATTTGCATCTGGCCAAAGATGATCCGGCTATTGCGGCGCTAATTTGCGGCGTGGTCCGCCGCCAAATGCAATATATCCTGATCGACCCCTATGCGAACGCGTTTAATGAAGCGGCCAATGGGCGATGCCACAACCGGGACAATACCGCGATGGGCCCGTGGGTCTGGGAACGCAAATATGAACTGGACAGCCTTTGCGCACCGCTGAAACTGGCACATGACCTATGGCGGGTGACAGGGCAAACCAACCATCTTGATGCGACGTTTATGCAGGCAGCCCAATTGATTGTGGACACGATCAGCCTTGAGCAAAACCACGCAAGGTCGGACTACCGATTTGAGCGGTTCGATTGCGTCGCGATGGATACCTTGACCAATGCGGGCAATGGAAGCCCGGTTGGCCCGACGGGGATGAGTTGGTCCGGCTTTCGGCCCAGCGACGATGCCTGCACTTTTAACTACCTGATCCCGTCCAATATGTTCGCAGTTGTAGCCCTGAATTGCCTGTCGGAATTGCCCGTCGTGCAAGGCGCACTATCAATCCGCGCCAAAGGCTTAGCGGATGAAATTAGACTGGGAATTGAAACCTTTGGCAAAGTGAACCATCCGACGTTTGGTGAAATCTATGCGTTTGAGGTGGATGGCCTTGGCCATCACGTTGTGATGGATGATGCCAACGTGCCCAGCCTTTTGGCGATGCCTTACATGGGCTATTGCGACATCAGCGATCCAACATATCAAGCGACGCGTGCTTTTGTGTTGAGTGGTCAGAACCCGTATTTCTTTACGGGTCGCGCGGCCAAAGGCATCGGAAGCCCGCATACGCCGCGGGATTACATTTGGCCGATATCTTTGTGCATCCAGGGGCTTACCTCGCGCTCTTCAGACGAAAAACTGGCTTTGCTGAACAGTCTGATGGCCACTGACGCAGGGACAGGCTTGATGCATGAAGGATTTCACAAAGATGACCCAACCCAGTTTACCCGCCCGTGGTTTGCTTGGGCAAATTCGATGTTCGCGGAATTTGTGATCAGTCTTTTGCCACAGCAGGCTTAGCGCGTTTTTCCGGCGTCGATCACCCCAAAAAACTGCAGTGCCGTTTCAAGTTCGCTGCGCGCTTTCGCATCTGTTCCGACTCGACTTGCTTTCAGCGCGTCAAAGCGAACCCGCAGCGCCTTTTTCTCTTCGCCTTTACAATCGTTCCATGGCCGCCCTTGCAAGCCCATATGCAAGACATAGTAACCAATGAAATGAGGCTGCGCGCCCGCCTCTAGCAATTTCAAATACGCGTTATCGGCGCCGAGTTCACGGATTTCCTCTGCACTGTAAATACCAGCTTTCGCGAAAGCGGCCTCAGATGCCGGGCCAAGATTGGGAATTGTCGAAATGGCAGAGGGCATGTGGAAACCTGACTTGGATGTCGGGCAACCTAACTGTCAGCAGCCGAAATTCAAGCCGCATCGTCGCGGATCATATACCGATCACGCGTTAGATTGAGGCCCAATCCCGAAACAGAGGCTTTAGTGCGCCCTGTTGTTGTCCAGATGTGCTGCCAGACATTTGTTGCGCAACCGGTTGGGACCCGGTTTGTTCAATGTGGCCGTGTTGCTGGCTCGAGTTCAAGACACGGGCGAACTCTGACGCTTGGCTATACTGTGACGTCGCCGTGCTGTGTCCGTGTTGCTGGGACGCGCTGGATGATTTTGACATTCGCTGCTCCGCGATTTGGTTTTTTGGGCCTTTGGCCTTAGTGTGTTGTTAACCATTCCTACGGCGAAATTATGGCATAAGGGCAGGTTGAGCGCGCCCTACATGATTTACGGTAAGTTGGCAATTGCGATAGGTTTGCATGGGCGGGGGAATGGACCAAAAATTTATACTTGGCCACATCAAGTGATTTGGTTCGCGTGGATCCCTTGATGTGGGGTCATTTCCTGCAATCGATTTCGCGACGCCTTTGCACAAACTGGCGCAGCAAATCATTCCCACCCAAAATACTATGAGAATGATTTAGGTGCAGCAAAAACCTCGGCAGCAACACGAAGATCGCAAAATTTCTTCACATTTTGCGCTACAATATTCAACAATAGGGTGCATGGGGCGGAAATTATTTCTGGCGAAAACTTTTCTGTTCGGTGTCGAAGTACCCTAACGGCCCCACTTGTAAGCGCTTTGGTAGTTTCGATGTAAAAAAAATGTTAATTTACAATTTTCTACGCTGGCCTTATCGCGCAAGTTCGCAAAGCCCCAAAGCGCTTTTTTTGGTGTTTGCAACCGCGTTTTGGTCAATCGTGGGTTGACGTAGCGGCCTGTCCGGTTAGGCTTGCGATTATTGGAATAAGCCGGAGGCCCCATTAATGGAACAAGTCGAAGGTTCTGATATGTTTAAAACTCAAGTCTCACTTTCCGAACTGCGCAGCGATGTTCTGCGTCATTTGACTTTCACCATCGGCAAGAACGAGTCAAAGGCGTCAGCCTATGACTGGCGGATGGCGCTGTCCTATTCCATTCGTGATCGAATTGTCGGGCCTTGGTTTGCGTCATCGCAGCGCGCTTGGGCCGAGGATCGCAAACGCATTTATTATTTGTCGATGGAATTTCTGATTGGTCGCATCCTAGAGGATGCAACAGTCAACGTCGGCTTGCGCGACATGGCCGAAGAAGTGATGGCAGGTTTCGGCCTCGATTTCCGCAGCCTTGTGGAAGAAGAGCCTGATGCGGCGCTTGGAAACGGTGGTTTGGGCAGGTTGGCCGCATGTTTCATGGAAAGCATGGCGACAGTGGGTTGCCCTGCCTATGGATACGGCATTCGGTATGAGCACGGGCTTTTCAAACAACGTTTTGAAGCAGGGATGCAGGCAGAAGCCCCCGAGGATTGGTTAAACCAATCCAACCCCTGGGAGTTTGCGCGGCCTGAAAGTAACTATACAATTCCGTTCAAGGGTCACGTTGAAACGAAAAACGGGGCAGAGGTCTGGGTTCCGGGCGAGACAGTTTTCGCCAGTGCTTATGACACCCCTGTTGTGGGCTGGCAGGCAAAATGGGCAAACACTTTGCGGCTATGGTCGGCCAAGCCGACCACGCTGTTCGACCTTGATCGGTTCAACCGCGGTGATTACGCGGCCGCCGCAGAGCCAGAGGCATTGGCGCGCACTCTAAGCCGCGTGCTCTATCCCGATGACACGACCTATCAGGGCAAAGAGCTGCGCCTGAAACAAGAGTTCTTTCTGACATCGGCCGCACTGCAAGACATTGTGCGCCGGTTTAAAGCGTCGCATTCGAATCTGAGTGACTTGCCAAAATACGTGGCCATTCAGATGAATGACACCCATCCCGCCATCGCTGGACCAGAATTGATCCGGCTTCTGGTCGATGAAAATGGAATGGCTTTTAGCGACGCCATCGAAACGGCGCAGGCCTGTTTGGGGTATACCAACCATACCTTGTTGCCTGAGGCGCTTGAGCGTTGGGCGACGTTTACCTTTGGCACCGTTCTGCCGCGCCATATGCAAATTGTCGAACGCATCGACAGCTGGCATCGCAACACTTTCCATCCGCCGCACTATGTTGGCATTGTCAAACATCACGAAGTGCGCATGGGCGAGTTGGCCTTTATCATGGCGCACAAGGTAAACGGTGTGTCCGCGCTGCATTCGGATCTGGTCAAGAAGAACCTGTTCTCAGAATTGGACGCACTGCATCCGGGTCGGATTATCAACCAGACAAATGGCGTAACCCCCCGACGTTGGCTCAAGATGTCGAACCGTCCGTTGTCGGCGTTGATTACCCAAACGATTGGCGACGGGTGGGAATCCGACCTTGACCGCCTTCGCGAACTTGAGCCATTGGCAGACGACGCCGCATTCCAAGCGGCCTTCATGAAGGCCAAGCACGACAACAAAGTGGCACTCACCGGTTGGATTTCCAAAACCTGCGGTGTTGACGTGTCTCCAGACGCAATGTTTGACGTGCAAATCAAACGGATCCACGAATACAAGCGCCAGCTGTTGAATATCCTGCAAACGGTTGCGCATTGGCAAGCCATCAAGGCAAATCCAACGGCAAAATGGGTCCCACGGGTCAAGATATTTGGTGGCAAGTCGGCGCCGGGCTATGCCGTTGCCAAAGAAATCATCCATCTGATCAATGACATAGCCAAAGTGATCAATGCAGACGTCACCACCAACAAGTACCTGAAAATCGTCTATCCCGCCAACTACAACGTCAGCATGGCCGAACGACTGGTGCCCGCAGCCGATCTGTCAGAACAGATCTCGACGGCCGGGAAAGAGGCGTCTGGCACAGGCAACATGAAGTTCATGATTAACGGTGCGCCCACGATTGGCACGCTGGACGGGGCGAATGTCGAAATTCTGCAAGAGGTAGGGGCGGAGAACTTCTTCCTGTTTGGCCTGACCGCGGATCAAGTTGTCAAACGCAGGGAAGACCCAGACCATTCCCGCAAAGCGATTGAGGCAAGTCCCGCTTTACAAGCAGTGCTTCAGATGATCGCCGACGGTGTGTTTAGTCCAGAGCAGAAAGACCGCTACCATGGTCTTGTGCACCGCATGTGGCATTCGGATTATTTCCTTGTGGCCTCAGACTTTGATGCCTTTAATGCAACCCAAGCAAAGGTTGACGCCGTTTATGCAGATCCAAAAGCTTGGGCGAAAATGGCGATTTTGAACACGGCCCGGTCCGGCTATTTTTCATCGGACCGGACGATCAGGTCTTACATGAGCGAAATTTGGTCAATCCCGTCAGCACTTTAAGGAACACAGATGGCAATTCCCAGCATCGATCCCGGGGCGGCACAAGCGATCATCGAGGGTCGCCACGGAGATCCATTTTCGGTGCTGGGCATCCACCCATTGGGCAAGCTGTGGCGCGTCACGGCCTTTGTGCCGGGGGCCGAACGTTTGTGGCTGACCGGGGCTGTCGATGTTGAGGCGGTTCAGGTCACAGGCTTTCCCGGACTGTTCGAAGCTACCTTGAAAAAGCGCGTCAGCTACAGATTGCGTGCGCAAGGACATGGGACGGAATGGTCGTTTGAAGATCCGTTCCGCTTTGGTCCGGTCTTGGGTGAGGTGGACGAATACCTGTTGGGCGAAGGCACACACAAGCGCATCTGGCAGGCGCTTGGTGCGCATCTGATCGAACACGAAGGTGTTGCGGGCACACATTTCGCGGTTTGGGCCCCAAATGCGCAGCGGGTGTCTGTGGTTGGTGACTTTAACGTCTGGGATGGGCGGCGACATCCGATGCGGCGACGCGGCGCGACCGGCGTTTGGGAGAGCTTTGTCCCAAGCGTGGGCGAAGGCACTGCCTATAAATATGAGATCCGGGCAGGTAACGGTGATCTGATGCCACTCAAGGCGGACCCGGTCGGCTTTGGGTCAGAACATGCGCCCAAAAACGCCAGCGTCGTGCGGCAAATTCCGACAAAGCCTTGGACCGATCAAGGCTGGATGGCCGGACGCGCGGCCCGTCACACCATTGACGCGCCCATTTCAGTTTACGAGGTGCAGTTGGGATCGTGGCGGCGCGCGCCGGGCAACCGGATGCTAAGCTACGCCGAACTCGCCACGCAATTGGTCGAATACGTAGCATCGATGGGCTTCACCCATATCGAACTGATGCCAGTTTCGGAATATCCATTTGACGGGTCATGGGGTTATCAGCCTGTAGGTATGTTTGCGCCCACCGTGCGCCACGGAACCCCCGCAGAGTTTGCTGAGTTGATTGACGCAGCCCACCGCGCCGGTTTGGGCGTCTTGTTGGATTGGGTGCCAGGACATTTCCCAACCGATCCGCATGGCTTGGGCCGTTTTGATGGAAGCGCCCTTTATGAACATGCCGACCCCAAAGAAGGGTTTCACCAAGACTGGAACACTCTGATTTACAATTACGGCCGGTCTGAGGTGTCAAACTACCTGACCTCAAACGCGCTTTATTGGCTTGAAGTATATCACCTTGATGGCCTGCGCGTAGATGCAGTGGCATCGATGCTCTACCGCGACTATTCGCGCGACGCAGGGCAATGGGTGCCCAACAAAGACGGCGGGCGCGAGAATTATGAAGCGATCGATCTGTTAAAGCGGATGAACGTCACGACCTATGGTGAATGTCCGGGGATCATGACCATAGCCGAGGAAAGCACCGCCTTTGCAGGCGTGTCGCGCCCGGTTAATCACGGGGGTCTTGGTTTTGGCTTTAAGTGGAACATGGGCTGGATGAACGATACGCTGTCTTACATGCAGCGCGATCCGATTTACCGCAAACACCACCACCACCAGATGACCTTTGGCCTGCACTATGCGTGGTCCGAAAACTATTTGCTGCCGATCAGCCACGACGAAGTTGTCCATGGCAAAGGCAGCATGTTGTCCAAAATGCCCGGAAGTGAGGCCGAGCAATTCGCCAATCTGCGCGCCTATTACGGGTTCATGTGGGCGCATCCGGGCAAAAAACTTCTTTTCATGGGTCAAGAGTTTGCGCAGCGAAGCGAATGGAATCATGAGCAAAGCCTGGATTGGCATCTGCTTGATCACGCTCCACACCGTGGAATGCAGGCCTTGGTGCGCGATTTGAACAAGGTCTACCGTGAGACGCCTGCACTGCACGTCAACGATTGCCGCCCCGAAGGGTTTCAGTGGTTGGAT
The DNA here is from genome assembly GCA_013298675.1 of Rhodobacterales bacterium. Lineage (GTDB taxonomy): Bacteria > Pseudomonadota > Alphaproteobacteria > Rhodobacterales > Rhodobacteraceae > JAAFU01. Next base: position 13,668 of record JAAFIJ010000033.1, read on the forward strand.
AGCAATGATGCAGAAGGCTCCACCTATTCGTGGATACGCAAAGGCGGCGCGGCCGATGCAATGGTTGTCGTGGCGGTGAACATGACACCAGTAGAACGCAGAGTACGGGTTGGTCTGCCTTTGCCTGGGCTCTGGGACGAGATTTTGAACAGCGACGCAGAGGTTTACGGGGGCGGGAACCGGGGGAACCTAGGAGGGGTGAACTCAGAGGACATACCGTGGAATGGGCAAGAGCAATCGGCGCTTGTGACGTTGCCGCCGCTTACGGCCATCTATCTTAAGCAAGGAATATGATTTTAATGCGGGGCTAACCGCAAAAACGGGAGGGCGACATGAATACAAAACCAAACGCGCGACTATCTTCGCAAGCGATGGCTTTCGTCTTGGCAGGCGGACGCGGAAGTCGACTGAAAGAGTTGACCGACAGGCGTGCCAAACCGGCGGTGTATTTTGGTGGCAAGACCCGCATTATTGACTTTGCCCTCTCAAACGCGCTGAATTCCGGTATTCGGAAAATGGCGATTGCCACCCAGTACAAAGCCCACAGCTTGATCCGTCACATGCAGCGCGGTTGGGGCTTTTTCCGCGCGGAACGCAATGAATACCTCGATATTCTGCCTGCCTCGCAGCGCGTGGATGAAAATAAATGGTATTTGGGCACCGCCGACGCAGTTACCCAAAACATTGATATT
>JAAFIJ010000330.1 GCA_013298675.1 Rhodobacterales bacterium
GCGTGAACAAGACAGTTTCTGGACTAGAGGTTTGGCTTTAACTCAACTAAAAAGCGTTCAAAGCATACAGTTGAAAAAATATTGAATGCGTTTGTGATTCGCTCTTGAGTTGTGCGTTGTTGTTTGAGGAATGTTGTAATGAACAAAGCACTTTTCCGTGTTTTGACGATGACGAGGACCAGTAAACGCATCGTTCAAGTCATTGCAGATGTTACCATTCTTTTGGTCTCATTCGCTTTTGCAATGATGTTGCGCTATGACTCTGTGTCGGCGTTGTCATCAACCAAAGCATGGGCGTCGCTGCTTTTTGTCATTCCCGTCACAATATTGGCCTTTATCCGGCTGGGATTTTACCGTGCCGTGATCAGGTACATGGCCGGGCGCGCAGTCACGACCATCCTGATAGGCTCGGCCATTTCGGGGATCGCGCTTTCTTTCGTCAGCATCGCATTGTCATTGCCGATCCCGCGTACTGTTCCCCTGATTTACTTCGGCCTGACCTTTATGTTGATCGGTGCGACCAGATTTGCGTTTCGTGAGTTGGTTTTTCGGCGGCAGAGCAAGCGCAAAGAGTCTGTGGTGATCTACGGGGCAGGGTCAGCAGGTCGGCAACTTGTACAAATGTTGCGTCAAGGAACTGAGTACCTGCCGATCGCCTTCGTCGACGATGCGACCAGTGCGCAGGGCACCCAAGTGGGCGGCCTTTCTGTCTTGTCACCAACTCATTTGCCCGAATTTGTTTCTGAACGTGAGATCACTTCGATATTGTTCGCGATCCCATCGATATCGCGCGCGCGCCGCAGCGAAATTCTGAAATCGCTGGAGCGGTTGAACGTCCAACTGCGCAGCGTTCCGGGGCTTGATGACATTTTGTCTGGGCGTTCTACGATTGACGAGATTAACGAGGTCAGCATCGAAGATCTGCTCGGACGTGACCCTGTCGCACCGCAACCAGAATTAATGTGCGCCAATACGCGGGGACGCGCAGTCATGGTGACTGGCGCCGGAGGATCCATCGGCAGCGAGTTATGTCGGCAAATCGTACAGGAGCGTCCCAAGCTTTTGGTTCTATTCGAAATGTCAGAGATTGCTCTTTATTCGATAGAACAAGAACTTGAAATTCTACGGGCCAAAAACGGCTGGACGTTTCGTGTTTATCCAATTTTGGGAAACGTCCAATCTCGTGAACATGTTGCGCGTGTTATGCGTCAGTTTGCCATTGAAACCGTTTATCATGCGGCAGCCTACAAACATGTCCCACTGGTCGAACATAACGTCGTGGAAGGCATTCGCAACAATGTCTTTGGAACCTGCCGTGTTGTTGAGGCGGCCGTGGCCGAAGGGGTGGAATCGTTCATTCTAATCTCTACCGACAAAGCGGTGCGGCCAACCAATCTGATGGGGGCGTCCAAACGTTTGGCTGAGATGGCTTGCCAAGCGATCGCGAAAAATGCGCCCAAAACTCGGGTTTCCATGGTACGTTTTGGCAATGTGCTCGGTTCTTCGGGCTCGGTCATCCCATTGTTTCAAAAGCAAATTGCGATGGGAGGACCGATTACGGTGACCCATCCAGAAATCACCCGGTTCTTCATGACCATTCCAGAGGCGGCTCAATTGGTCATACAGGCGGGGGCCATGGCGCGCGGCGGCGAAGTTTTCGTGCTGGACATGGGCGAGCCGGTTCGTATTGCAGAACTTGCGTCACAAATGGTGCGCTTGCATGGGTATAAACCCGTTCTGACTTCGCTTGAGAATGCGGCCAATATCGTAGGCCCAGGCGAAATTGGGATTGCTTTCACGCATTTGCGCCCCGGCGAAAAGCTTTACGAAGAATTGTTGATTGGCAATGACCCGCAAATGACCCAGCACAGCCGGATTTTGTGCGCGTCGGAAATGGCATTGCCAAGTGACACGCTTTGTCCAATTCTTGAAACGCTCAAGCAGGCTTGCGATCGTTGCGACATAGAGGCGATACGGGCAATTTTGGTTTCTGCAAAAACCGACTATGAACCTCAGGATGAAATTGTCGATTTTGATTGGGAGCATCATGGGCCCCTCGCAGACAACGATCGCAAGATCGTTGAGGTCCCGCATCTGACCCTAGTGCGCTGAAGGCGCTATCCTTGCGAGTTTTTCAACAGGTTTCTTTGTCCGCGATACATTAGAATGTGGTCAACTTGGTGACTATCTACTACTTATGTCACGTAAAGTCGATTTTGTTGCTCATGGGATTTCAAATGAATTCGAAACTTGGAAGCCTTTTGTGTGCGGTGTCACTGGTTGGAACCATGGCAACTGCAACCGGGGCCCTTGCGCAGGAAAATCCGTCGCTCTCCTTGGCCGGAGTCCCGGGCTTAATTGATATGCCCTCAGGGCAGTCATTGCGTGATGGAACCTTTACCGCAAGTTTTTCAAGACTAGGGCCGATTGCCCGCACCACCCTTTCGTTTCAACTAGCACCGCGCATTTCTGGAAGCTTTCGCTATACCGGTATCGGCAATTGGGACGCAGTCGATGATCCGTTGAATGGTTTGGCGCGAACGAATTATGACCGTTCCTTTGACCTGCGTTTTCTTCTGTTGAAGGAAGGAAAACGCGCGCCAGCAGTCACCTTGGGCTTGCAGGACGTTATCGGCACGGGCCTGATGTCGGGTGAATACCTGGCCGCGACCAAGGGCTTTGGCCCAAAGTTAAGGGTGACTGCGGGCCTTGGCTGGGGGCGCTTGGGCAATGCCAATCCGATAGGGGCGCCGTTTGGTCCGCGCCCTGCTATCGATTTTGGTTTGGGCGGTGCGCCGAGGCTGGGCCAATGGTTCAAGGGCGACATGACCCCATTTGCCGGGGTTGAATGGCGCGTATCTGACCGTTTGGGTCTGAAAGCGGAATATTCCTCTGATGGATATGTCGCGGAAACGATTGGTCACGCTGTTTTTAAGCGCAAAAGTCCGTTCAATTTCGGCGTTGAATACAAAGCAAGTGATTTTCTGAACCTTGGTGCCTACTATATGTATGGCTCAGAACTGGGCTTCTCG
>JAAFIJ010000331.1 GCA_013298675.1 Rhodobacterales bacterium
TTTGGTTTGCAATGCTTGCACTTGTCGTATTGATCTGGCTTTTGTAAGCGAGACATCAGCAGAGTTGAACCATGCAACATTTAACACATGAAGACCTGATGGCGGCCTTGCCGCATGTCTTGGCTGCTCCGAAAACCGATGCGGCCATTGAAACCCTGTGTTTCCGGTCAGACTTCGGCCAACGAGACTTTCGCACCAGCCTGACTTTGACCAAAGAGCACGGCATTCCTGGGGAGCGTTGGTTAAAGCACCCGTGGCTAAAGCTGGCGAACGGCGAACCTGATCCGCGCATCCAAATCTCTCTTTTGCCGACGCGCGTGATGGATCTGGTTTGGCGTGACCGCGACAGCGTCGTGCATCCGGGCGATCCTATTGTGGCTGATCTTGACATGTCCGACGACAACACACCGCCTGGAACGCTGATCCGTGCAGGTACGGCGATTTTGCGGGTGTCTGATATGCCAAACGACGGTTGCGTTAAGTGGAAAGCGCGCTACGGTCAGGCGGCGATGGATTGGATCGCCGATCCCGCAATGGGTCGCCTGCGCCTGCGCGGCGTTTTGTGTTCCATCGAGCAAGACGGCGTGGTGACCCTGACTGACCGTCTGCAAGTTCTGCGTTAGATCAGCACCCCTCGTCGCCTTGACGGGTTGTACGGCGCCACTGAACGCAGTGCGCCACCATATCCCGCATGATATCGCCCCACTCCTTTAGCGTCGACTGATCGATTCGAGCATAGGTCTTCTGGACTCTCGTTTCACCCAGATCAACATCCATCGGGGCACTTTCAAATCGCAAAGCCCAGTCGGCACGCTGTGCAGCGGTTGCCCGATAGTTCCAACTGACTGCGAACAACCAGCCGTCCTTTGTTGCATCAACCCTGAACTCTGGCATGGCCGCATTGATGCGCGCATAGGTCACGCCTCCCACGTATTCCACGCCGACAAACCCCGAAGAGTGCAGTTTTTCTTGCAAAGAGTGTCCCAAACCGAACCCGTATCACTGTGATCAAAATTGGCGGTTCAATAACCGGGTTGACTGCCTTTAGGCAACCATTGCCGCCGCACGCTTCAAATCGACCGACACAAGTTGTGAGACACCCTGTTCGGCCATCGTCACCCCGTAAAGACGGTCCATCCGCGCCATCGTCACTGCATGGTGGGTGATGATCAAAAACCGTGTTTCGGTGCGGCGGGTCATTTCATCCAGCAAATCACAGAACCGGGTGACGTTTGCGTCATCCAGCGGGGCGTCGACCTCGTCCAACACGCAGATCGGCGCAGGATTGGCCAAGAATACCCCAAAGATCAACGCAAGCGCTGTCAGCGTCTGCTCGCCGCCGGACAAAAGCGACAGCGTTGACAGGCGTTTTCCCGGCGGTTGACACATAATCTCAAGGCCAGCTTCTAGTGGATCATCAGATTCGACCAGAACCAACCGTGCTTCGCCCCCCCCGAAAAGATGCGTGAACAGGGTCGAGAAATTCGCGTTCACCTGTTCAAACGCAGTTAATAACCGCTCTCGCCCCTCGCGGTTCAGACCGGCGATGCCATTGCGCAACGCCTTGATCGCCTCTTCCAGATCGGTCTTTTCGTGCAAAAGGGTGTCATATTCGTCGTTGACGACGCGGGCATCCTCTTCGGCACGCAGGTTCACTGCTCCCAATGCCTCTCGCTGGCGCTTTAGCCTTTGTACATCAATATCAAGCGCTTCGGCGTCTGGCATCTTGTCGGGATCAACCTTCAAGCTGTCCAACAATTGTGCCGGTGTATCGCCGGACGCTTCGGCGATCCGCTCTGCCGCATGGGCCACAGTTTCAAGCGCCGCCTCAGACCGGGCCTCGGCGCGGGCGCGTGTTTCACGGGCCTCGCTGGCACCGCGCTCTGCGTCGCGTTCAAGATCACGGGCATGTCGCAAGGCCTGTTCGCCCTCGGCCAGAACCTCTGCGGCAACCGTGCGGCGGGTTTGTGCAACGTCTATCGCTTCGCCCAGCTCTTCGCGTTTGATGGCAATTTCTTCAGGTGCGGCTGAGGCCTCAGTCAATTCTTCTTCAGTCTCAGCCTGACGCGCCGCCAGTTCAGACGATCGTTTTTCTGCCGTTTCCAGACGAAAGCGCCATCCCGACAGTTCTTTGGTCGCCTCTTGCCGCCGGCGCAGTCGCGCTTCACCCTCTCGGCGCAATTCATCGTGGCCGGAACGTCGGCTCATCATGGTGATGCGCGCCGCTTCAACCGAAGTACGGATCGTTTCCAGTTTATCGCGCGCCTCATCAAGATCGCCCAGCTCATCCACGGCGATCGTCGCCGCTTCAAGCCGTTCTTGCGCCTCTGCGGTCTCCTCAAGATAGCGGCTTACGGACAGTTTCGCGGCCTCTAACTTGCCCGCTGCAATCGACTTTTCCGCTTCAGCGCGCGCGGCGGTACGGTTGGCCTCTGCCACCCTCGCATCGGCAGAACGGCGCGCTTCGCGGGCCATTTGATCGGCGCGCGCAAGATCAGCCAGCCGATTTTGCAACGCGGTGTGGCGCGCAATCGCCGCATCTGAGCGTGCATCTACAAGGCCAAGCTCGGACCGCAATCTCGACAGCTTGTTCAACTGTACCAAACGCAAAGCCGCGGCAGAGGGCGTGTCTTCGGCCCCTGCCTTGAACCCATCCCAACGCCAAAGATCGCCTTCGCGGCTGACCAGACGTTGACCTGGGGCCAGATCCGCCTGCAATTTCGCACCGTTTGCCCGGTCCACCAGCCCGATTTGTTGCAATCGACGGCCTAAAACCCCAGGCGCGCGCACAAAATCTGCCAGTGCTGCGACCCCAGAAGGCAATGGTTGCGGGTGCGCATAATCGGGCAGTTGCACCCATCCTGATGCCTTGTCCGCTGCCACCTCTGGCGCGCGCAGATCATCGGCCAAGGCCGCACCAAGCGCCTTTTCCAAACCCGGCTCAACCTGCAAGCGGTCCAACAACTGCGACCCGGTTTG
>JAAFIJ010000332.1 GCA_013298675.1 Rhodobacterales bacterium
GGAGGGACTAGTTCGCGAAATGGGCCCCTGCAAGTTGCCAATTTCTTGACTTCCTGACAGCGGTCATCTCAGACCTAATGGAAAATGAAGGGTGGTGGCCAATGGCCACCACCCAAAGCTTGCAATTTTTGGTCCCAAACTGTTGCACCGCGCGCAAAATCGACGCATGAAGGGCAATGTGGCTCCGTAGCTCAGCTGGATAGAGCAACGGTTTCCTAAACCGTAGGCCGCGTGTTCGAATCACGCCGGGGTCACCATTTTCGCGCAAACCTGCCTTGACATGTGCCGGAAATGCCCCATTTGGGCTACGTGGCCCATTTCTGCGGCCCAGTGCAAAGTGCACCCTAACCTATAAAAACAAGAGGCCCAAATGGACCTGACGTCTTTTCTAATGGCTGACCTGTTCGGCACCCCGACCTATTTTTGGCTGATATTCATCACTGTTGTGATTGCCCTGTTGGTGCTTGATTTGGGCGTTTTGCACAAAGAAGACAAAGAGATTTCGGCCAAAGAAAGTTTCATTCTGTACGGCGGTTATGTGTCGATCGCGATAGCCTTTGGCGCGTGGGTCTGGATCACGCGAGGTGCGCAATCAGGGCTCGAATTCTACACGGGCTATGTGATTGAACAGTCATTGGCGATGGACAACATCTTTGTCATCGCGACCATTTTCGCCTATTTCAAAGTGCCGCGGGCCTATCAGCACCGCGTTTTGTTTTGGGGTATCATCGGCGCCATCGTGATGCGTGCGATCATGATCGGACTTGGTGCCGCGCTGGTCACCCAATACAACTGGATTTTGTATCTGTTTGGCGCGTTTCTGGTTATCACCGGGATTAAGATGTTTACCGCAGGTGATGACCACGGAGATCTGGAAAACAACGTTGTCTTAAAGTTTGCGCGTAAACATTTCCGCGTAACCGAGACCATCAAGAGCCACAATTTCACCGTCAAACATCCCGATCCAAAGACAGGAAAAATGGTAACTTGGCTGACCCCGCTAGCGTTGGCGCTGATCTTGGTAGAGTTTGTTGACCTGATCTTTGCAGTCGATTCTGTGCCCGCGATCTTTGCCGTCACGCTGGACCCGTTTATCGTGTACACGTCGAATATCTTTGCGATATTGGGTTTGCGCAGTCTGTACTTTGCACTGGCTGCCGCGATGCACCGCTTTGCCTATCTGAAAATATCGCTTGCGATTATTCTGGTACTGGTCGGGATCAAGATCTTTTTGGTGCCGCTTGGGATCAAGGTTGACACCCTGCTGTCACTGATTGCCACCGTGTCGATTTTGGCGGCTGGTATCATCTACTCGCTGTGGAAAACCCGTAATACCTAACATACGACAAAGAAACGCCCCCCAAATTTCTGGGGGGCGTTTCTTCTATGCGTCCAGATGTTCGACGTTCAGGGCGTTTTGCTGAATGAACTCGCGGCGCGGTTCGACGACATCCCCCATCAGCTTGGTAAAGATGTCATCCGCCTCGGCCAGATCATCAATCTTAACCTGCAGCAACGTGCGCGCCTCTGGGTCGAGGGTGGTTTCCCAAAGCTGCTCTGGGTTCATCTCTCCCAGACCTTTATAGCGCTGCAACGACAGGCCCTTTTCGCCCTCTGCCAAGATCGACTTCAACAAATCGATTGGGCCGTGCACCATCTGCTCGCGGTCTTTGCGGACCATGCGGGCGGGGTTGCGGTAGACGTCGCGGCTGTCTTTCGACGCCGAAGCCAAGCGGCGCGCCTCGCCAGAGCGCAGAACCGCCCCGTCCAAGGTGCGCAACTCTTCGACGCCGCGCAGAACGCGGCTAAGGCGGATGCCGTTGTCTTGGGTAATGCGGCCCGACCAGCCCTTTTCATATTCCAGAGCAATCAAATTCAACCGCTGCGCCACGGTGTCGGCCACAGTTTGCAGGTCGCCCTCGGCGCGGCCTGGATCGAACGCGCCTGCCAAGGCGGCCTGTTCCAAAATCCCGCGCGGGTAATGGGTTGGGAAGGACTCTAAGATCCGGCGGAAGGCGCGGGCGCCTTCAACCACGCGGGTCAGATCGTTGCCGGCGATTTCTGTGCCATCGGTCATCCTTAGAACCGCGCCCTCGACGCCCATTTCGACCAGATAATCATCAAGCGCTGCTTGGTCTTTCAGGTAAACCTCAGACTTGCCACGCGCCACTTTGTACAAAGGGGGCTGGGCGATATAAAGATACCCGCCCTCAATCAATTGGGGCATCTGGCGGAAGAAGAAGGTGAGCAACAGCGTGCGAATATGCGCGCCGTCGACATCGGCGTCGGTCATGATCACAACCTTGTGGTAGCGCAGTTTGCCGATGTTAAATTCGTCTCGACCAATGCCGGTGCCAAGGGCGGTGATCAGCGTGCCAATCTCTTGGCTGCCCAACATCCGGTCAAAGCGGGCACGTTCGACGTTCAAAATCTTGCCCCGCAGCGGCAGAACCGCTTGGTTGGACCGTGACCGCCCCTGCTTGGCCGAACCACCCGCAGAGTCGCCCTCGACAAGGAAAATTTCAGACTTGGACGGATCACGCTCTTGGCAATCGGCCAGCTTGCCCGGAAGCGAGGCGATATCCAACGCCGACTTGCGGCGGGTCAATTCGCGCGCCTTACGGGCGGCCTCGCGGGCCATCGCCGCCTCAATAATCTTGCCAACAATGATCTTGGCTTGGGCCGGGTTTTCCTCGAACCATTCCGCCAGCTTTTCGTTCACCAGATTTTCGACAGCTGGGCGAACCTCTGACGACACAAGTTTGTCTTTGGTCTGGGAGGAGAATTTCGGATCAGGAACCTTGACCGACAACACGCAAGTCAGCCCCTCACGCGCATCGTCGCCAGTAAAGTCGATCTTTTCACGCTTTGCGATACCCGACGTTTGGGCATAGCTGTTGATCGTGCGGGTTAATGCCCCACGAAAGCCCGCCAAATGGGTGCCGCCATCACGCT
>JAAFIJ010000333.1 GCA_013298675.1 Rhodobacterales bacterium
GAACATTCGGTCAACTACCGCTCTGTGATGGTGTTTGGAACGGCAACCGAGGTCATAGACCCCGCAGCCAAAGCGCTGCATTTGAAAACCATGATGGACCAGATGTACCCAGGCCGCTGGGAAGCGTTGCGCCCGATGACGGCCCAAGAATTGAAAGCCACCGCAATTCTGACAATTCCCCTGACAGAGGCGTCTGCCAAAATTGGGCAAGGTGGCCCGGTTGAAACCGACGAAGACGCGCGCTGGCCCGTCTGGGCCGGTGTTTTACCCATCCATCCCGCGATGGGCGCGCCTGTTCCCGCAGATAACCTTGATCCCATTGTTCCGCTGCCTGACCATGTCAAAAATTACCGGTTTGGCACAAAATCCTGATCCGATTTCGGGTTATTTCTCGTGACCCTGGCCAAGTTTCGCAGGCCCCCTTTCCGCCCCATCCAAACCAAGCTATATCGCGCGCATGACCCAACTTGATCTCATCCGCAACTTCTCCATCGTGGCCCACATTGACCACGGTAAATCCACCCTCGCCGACCGGCTCATTCAGATGACCGGCACGGTGGCTGCGCGCGATATGAAGGCGCAGATGCTGGACAGCATGGATATCGAACGTGAACGCGGCATCACGATCAAGGCCAACACGGTGCGGATCGAGTATCCTGCCAAGGATGGCAAAACCTACATCCTGAACCTGATCGACACCCCCGGGCACGTCGACTTTGCCTATGAGGTCAGCCGCTCTATGCGCGCTGTCGAAGGTTCACTTCTGGTCGTTGACGCTTCCCAAGGGGTAGAAGCGCAAACCCTTGCCAACGTCTATCAAGCCTTGGACGCGGGCCACGAAATTGTGCCGGTGTTGAACAAGATTGACCTGCCCGCCGCCGAACCTGACCGTATCCGTCAGCAGATTGAGGATGTGATCGGCCTTGATGCGTCCGACGCGATTCTTGTGTCGGCCAAATCCGGCCTTGGAATTCCCGATGTGCTAGAGGCGATTGTGACCCGCCTGCCCGCCCCCAAAGGCGACCGCGACGCGCCGCTAAAGGCGATGCTTGTTGACAGCTGGTACGACGCCTATCTGGGCGTGGTTGTCATGGTGCGCATCATGGACGGCGTGATGAAAAAGGGCGATCGGGTGCGCATGATGCAAACCAACGCGGTCTACGGCATCGACAAACTGTCGGTTCTGAAACCACAAATGGTTGATATCGCGGAACTTGGTCCCGGTGAGATCGGGATCTTCACCGCCTCGATCAAACAGGTGCGCGACACCCGCGTCGGCGACACCATCACCCATGAACGTAAGGGTTGCGCCGAGGCGCTGCCGGGCTTTAAGCCCTCGCAACCCGTGGTGTTCTGTGGCCTGTTCCCGGTCGATGCCGCCGATTTCGAAAACCTGCGCGACGCGATTGAAAAGCTGTCGTTGAACGACGCGTCTTTCAGCACCGAAATGGAAACCTCTGCCGCCCTTGGTTTCGGCTTTCGCTGCGGCTTCCTTGGTCTTTTGCACCTAGAGGTGATCCGCGACCGGTTGGAGCGGGAGTATGACATCGACCTGATCACCACAGCCCCGTCGGTGGTCTTTAAACTCTATATGAAAGACGGCGAAGTGCGCGACCTGCACAACCCCGCCGACATGCCCGACCTGTCCTTTGTCGATCACATCGAAGAACCGCGGATCAAAGCCACGATCATGGTGCCCGATGATTATCTGGGCGACATCTTGAAGCTGTGCCAAGACCGCCGCGGCATCCAATTGGACCTGTCTTATGCTGGTTCGCGCGCCATGGTGGTCTATGACCTGCCCTTGGCCGAGGTGGTGTTCGACTTTTACGACCGCCTGAAATCGGTCACCCAAGGCTATGCCAGCTTTGACTATGTGATTTCCGAATACCGTGAGGATTTCTTGGTCAAGATGTCGATCCTGGTCAACGAAGAACCCGTCGACGCCCTGTCTATGATGGTCCACCGCGACCGTGCAGAGATGCGCGGCCGCGCCATGGTGGAAAAGCTGAAAGAACTGATCCCCCGCCACATGTTCAAAATCCCGATCCAAGCCGCAATTGGCGCAAGGGTGATCGCACGTGAGACGTTGTCGGCCATGCGCAAAGACGTGACAGCGAAATGTTATGGCGGCGACGCGACCCGGAAGAAAAAGCTGCTGGAGAAGCAGAAAGCCGGCAAGAAGCGGATGCGTCAGTTCGGGAAGGTGGAGATTCCGCAGGAGGCGTTTATCAGCGCGCTGAAGATGGATGGGTGAGGCTGTCCGCACATTTCAGGATAGTCGAATTTTTTCGTGATTTACGTTGATAGATGAGGACTGACATTGTTTTACTTTGATATCATGGCGGTAGTCTTAGTTGGTCTAAGTCAAGTAATATCTTGGGTGACTTTGGTTCTGATTTTACCTAAAATGTCAGAGGAACAGACAAAGAAACTCTTGGGAAGGTGGCCACTTATAAATTTGGTAACAAGTGTTATTCGTACCTTAATCATATTTTTGATATGCTGGAGATTGCTTGAGGATGGGTCGCCAGATGTTCGTCTTTTCTCTTTTATAATTCTTCTAGCGCTTTTAGTTTTTTCAAGTATTCGATCAATTTATGGAATCTCGCAGATGACTGACGATGATAAACAAAAAACCGTTGAGAATGAAGTCGACCTTTCAAAGGCATTCTTCAATTCTATTGCTATGTCTGCACTATTTCCAATCTATTTGCTAATTACGGCCTATATGGCTTGATATAAGAAGCAGCGCAAGGTGCGCATTCATTTCGCACCGCACGCGCCACCTCCCCCCAACGCAGGGCCGCGCCCGACCTCGGGACGGCGCACCAACACGAGTTCTAGGCACTTAATCCCTCAACCCCTCCCCCTGAATTTCTGCTGGCAACCGATGCAAACGCGCCCTCCCAGGGGGAGGTCGG
>JAAFIJ010000334.1 GCA_013298675.1 Rhodobacterales bacterium
TTGCCGGCAATGTAGTCATCATAACCGATGGTTTCCGACCGGATGAAACCCTTTTCAAAATCGCCGTGAATGACGCCAGCCGCCTGAGGGGCCAAGGTGCCTTTGGGGATGGTCCAAGCGCGGGCCTCTTTCGGGCCGATGGTGAAATAGGTCGACAAACCCAGCAATTGATAGCCAGCGCGGATCAAACGATCCAACCCCGCCTCGTGCAGGCCCATTTCCTCTAGGAACATCGCGGCTTCGTCGTTTGCAAGCTGGGAAATCTCTTCTTCAATCTTGGCAGAAATCACCACGGACGCCGCGCCTTGTTTGGCAGCCATTTCGGCCACACGCGCGGACTGGCTGTTGCCGTTTGCGGCGCAAGCCTCTTCCACGTTGCACACAAACAACACTGGTTTGGAGGTCAGAAGCTGCAGCATCCGCCACTGACGTTGATCATCCTCGGAGACTTTGACGCTGCGAGCCGGTTGACCCGCCTCGAGCACCTTTAACGCCGCACGCAACAAACGGTCCTGATCCAGCGTTTCTTGATCACCACCACGCATTTTCTTGGCAAGGCCGGTCAGGCGGCGTTCGATGCTTTCCATATCCGCCAGCATCAGTTCTGTTTCTATGGTTTCGGCGTCGGCAACCGGGTCGATTTTGCCCTCAACATGCGTGATGTCGCCGTCTTCAAAACAGCGCAGAACATGGGCGATGGCGTCGCATTCGCGGATGTTGGCAAGGAACTGGTTGCCCAGACCTTCGCCTTTGGACGCGCCGCGCACGAGGCCCGCGATGTCAACAAAGGTCATCCGGGTTGGAATGATCTGCTTGGAACCCGCAATCGCCGCCAGTTTCTCGAGCCGCGCGTCCGGGACTGCAACTTCGCCCACGTTGGGTTCAATGGTGCAGAACGGGAAATTCGCCGCTTGCGCTGCCGCAGTGCGGGTCAAAGCGTTGAACAGGGTCGATTTGCCGACATTCGGCAGACCCACGATACCCATCTTGAAACCCATAGCGATAACCCCTTTTGCGTCTTGGCGCTGCGGTCTTGCGCATAGGCAAGCGCAAAGGCTTGGTCAAGGGTTTCCCCATCGGTTTGCCCGTCAAAAGCCTGTGCTGCAGCCAGCCTAAGGGCCTCCGGCGGGGATATTTGTGAACAGATGAACCTAAGGCGCGAAGGCAAGACAGGCGATGGGCGGCAGATACCCACTTAGTTGTAGCCAAGCCGCACCAGCATCAACCGACACCCAAAGGTTCCCCGTGGTGGAGGCCATTGCCAATCTCGTACCCGTGTTATCGACGATCAAGCCATGCCGATAGATCAGGTCATAAGATTCAAATTGTGGCAATCCTTGGCGGTGAATATCAAAGCTTAAACCCCCGTCGCGCGTTTCGGTGACGACCAGTTTTCCGCCGACCGGCAAGCGCGCCTCGTCCTTTTTCGCAGGAGCAAACCACGCGCGGTCGCGGTCTGTCGGATGCGCCGCCACGGCAAATCCAAACCCTGACGGTTGTACGTCCATACTTTCGCGCCAGGTCATGCCCCCGTCGTCAGAGACAAAGATCCCGTTGTGATGCTGGCACCAGATGCGGTCTGGGTCCGCAGGACAAGCCGCAATCAGATGCGCGTCTTGTAGATTGGGGTCTTGCTCCATTCCAGGTGGCACATAATCACTGCGAAGCCCGTGGCCACCAAGTGTCCAACTTGCGCCACTATCACGGGTGATCCAAACACCCCCGATGGATACCGCGATCACCACATGTTTGCTATCGCGCGGATCAACGATGATGGAATGAATGCCAGCGTAATCATAACCAGCACCAAACCATTCCTCGCGCCGCGGCACCGTCCAAAGCGGCGTGTTAAATGCCCAAGTTTGCCCACGGTCGGCAGATCGAAACAGTCCGCCCGGCAATGTTCCGGCCCAGATAACACCGGGCTCATCTGCACCACCTGCCGCCATGCTCCAGATAAACTCCAGTGCCGGGGCATTTGGCTCTGCTGATTTTGGATAGGCCGGGCAAAGAAGTTCGACCCAAGTCGCCCCACGATCATCGGAGCGGTGAAGTTTGCAGCCGAAATGCCCATGATGCAGCGCGACATATAATGTCCCGTCGCGCGGATCATCCAAAACATAGGTCACGGGTGAGGCTAGAAATGCAGGTTTGCCAACCTGCGCCCAACCGTCTGCGCCTTCGTCAAATCGAAACAGCCCCTTGCGCGACCCTACCCAAAGCGTGGCCATAACTTCCCCCCTTATTATGCCTTATCCTCCCGATAAAGCCTGCAAAACGTAAATGTCTGCACCCGGCGAAACCTCATCAGACAGACGCAATCGATCGGCAATCAATGCGCCATCGAGATAGATATTCACATGTTTGCGCAGCCGCCCCTGCTCATCCAAGATATATCCCGCCAGCAACGGATCATCGGCCAACCCCACAGTCAGCACATCGGCCACCGTCGCACCCGTGGCGACGATCATTGGCGCAGGGCGGTGGCGCACAAGATGCGAGGTGAAGCGGATCGTTGCCATGGGTTCCCAAAGGGGTTTAGACACTTAGAGTGCGGGCTAACTTTGATTCCGTAAAGGAGAATTCATGCCGACGATGCCCTATATCCATTTTCAAGGTCAATGCGCGCAGGCCTTGGCCTTCTACGCAAAGGTTTTCAACGGTACGGGGCTGCAAATGATGACCTATGCCGCTGGCCCCGGCGCGCCCGATGCCTGGCAAGCATCAGACCGCATCATGCACGGACAACTCGGCATTTATGACGGCACTTTGATGGCCTCGGATTATCCGCCGGGGATGGCCGGCGATGCGCAGGCCGGGTTTTCGGTGATGCGAGCCGTGCCCAATGTGGCCGAGGCGTCACGCGTCTTTGCTTTGCTGACCGAAGGGGGCGCTGTGATTGACGCCTTCAAGGAA
>JAAFIJ010000335.1 GCA_013298675.1 Rhodobacterales bacterium
GATGCTTCTGGAGGGTTGACCGAAACCGCGGATCCGTCCGAAGTGACGGTGCGTCGCGGTGGCAAGATCTATCACGTGAATTTGCAGGCATTTTTGGAAAACGGCGACAGCGCCTTTAACCCTGTTCTGACACATGGCGATGTGGTCAACGTGCCGCGCCTGGAAAGGGAGCAGGCCTATTTGCTGGGGCAAATTGTTTCGCCCAGCACGATCAAGCTAACCAGAACGAACGAATCTCTTACTTCAGCGCTTACGGCTGTGGGTGGTTTGCGTGAGGATCAGGCGGATGCACGCGGTGTCTTTGTGTTCCGCTCAAATGGTGACGGGATCGTGGTTTACCAGTTGGATGTCTCTAACCCAGCGGCGTTCCTTTTGGGCACAAAGTTCAGTATTTTGCCAGATGACGTGATCTATGTGACGACAGCGCCCTTGTACCGCTGGAACCGTCTGATCAGCTCGTTGGTGCCAACTCTATCTGTGGTGCGCACGTCTGACCCTGCCATTTAAATCTGCCGTCCAGTCTTTCTAGCTGGTAGAGATCAGGTTTGGGGTGCGGATCATGTCGTCGAGCGTAAGTGATTCGATGATCAACAGATACGACCAGAAAACTTCGGAAAATGTTTTCCGAATACGGCAGGTTGCCTCATCGGAACAGTCTTCGCATCGCTGATAGGCCGTGCGTGACAGGCAAGACAATGGCGCAATCGGGCCGTCAATCAGGCGCAGCAGTTCGGAAATAGACACTTCCTTTGGAACTTTGGCAAGTTTGTAGCCGCCCGACCTTCCGCGCGTCGAAGAAATGACACCCGCGTTTCTGATTTCAAGCAGGATATGCTCAAGGAACCGCTTTGGCGTATCAGAGCGTTTGGCGATTTCTTCAATCGTCATCGCTTGTGGATCAGCCTTCGCCGCTTCATCTGCCAAAGCAATCAGTGCCTTTAGCGCATATTTCATCTTTTGCGTTATCATACGGCAAGTTAACCCCGCACATTGATTGAATCAACGGCGAAGCGTCCATAGCCGGCATTGACGACCGCTTTTGCGTTTCGGCTGATCGTTGCTGATCTGGCGGCGTGGTTTAATCGCAACGCAAATTGGGTTGGACAAACGGTTGAAATGGCGCATTCTGCCTTTAGAAATCAGAATCATCAGGTGCCAAAGTGAAAAGGGTGCTTCATTTGAAGCAGCCCAGTTGATCTATACTTGAAATCACGACACATTTGGTAGATTAAGGAATCATCGACCAATATGTGATCCCCCTGTCTGCCGCAGGGACAAATCAACGCTCTAAAACCGAACTCTTTCTGCCGGAGACCACGTCATGAGCCAGACCATGTTAAATCCCGCACCGACCAAGCGCCGATTGGGTGCAATCCTGGTGTTTGTTGCCGTTTATGTCGGCGCCTTGGTGATCATTTTCGCGCCGCAGGGCAGCTTTTCAACCAAGAATGTTGCCGTACAAACCTCTGCGATTGTGAACTGACCTAAGGGGCGGGCCAGACTTTAGCGGCCTCGCCCTTGGTCAACATGTAGAACTGGTTTTTGGGCAAAACTTCCCAAGTGCCTTCAGTTCCATCTGGCCAAATCATGTGCACTTCGGCGGTGTCCGCGTCGCCAAGGCCAACATGGCGCCAGCCAATGGTGCCGCTGGCATGGCCACCGCCCACGGTCAGCTCTTGGCGCAGGATATGTTCACCCAATTTGACCTCTAGCCAGCCGCCAATCGCATCGACATTGCTGCCGGCTTGTTTGGGTTGAATTTCCAACCAGTTGCCCGAATTTTGAGTCGTGTTGCGCCAGATTTGGGCGTTGGTCCAGCGGTTGACCACCGCGATGTCGATCAGGCCGTCGAGGTTGAAATCTGCCAAAGCAGCGCCACGTGCTGTGTTCATGCTGGCGATACCCGCGATCTCACCCATTTCCACGAATCCACCTTCGGCATTTTGCACCAGCAGGTTGTTGGGGTCATTCTGGGCAAAATCCGGCATCTTTGCGACATTGCCTTTTGCCACGAACAGATCGGCCAGACCGTCATTGTTGACGTCTTCGAACTGGGCGTGCCATGCGGTTGATGGGCGCAGATCGCCCCCTGTATAGGGCCTGTGCGCTGTGGCACCTTTGGCAAAGGCAACATCGGCGAAGGTTGCTTTGGCAGGACCATCGGTCGGCACGTTTGCAAGACTTTGCAATTTGTTGTCGGCCATGCTGGTCAAGAAATATTCAGGATAGCCGTCAAAGTTCAGGTCATAGCTTGCGATTCCCATGCCCCAGATGCGCAGGCGCTTCCAGCCCTCAGCGTCCGTATACAAGGTCGGATCTTGGCCGGGGTCGAGATGCCACATCTGTTCGGCGCCGCCTTTGTAATATTCGCGGTCGTTTGACACCCGCAAGGACGGCTGGCCGGATTTGTTCCAATCAGTGAACAACATCGACAGCGCGCAATGGCTGGGCGTCAGGGCAAAGGGTGGGGCAAAACCGCTCTGCGATGGTCGGTGCAACCAGTTGGCGGTGCATGATCCCCATGGCATCATGTCGGCCTTGCGGTCGATGTAGTTGCCAACGGCGAGTGTCGGCCATGTTTGGCCCTTTTCCCATGTGGCGGCAAAGGCGCTGGACCATGCATCGCCGCCGTCAAAGCCCCAATCGGCGTTGGCATTGGTAAACTTGCAATCCCCCAACCCGCGCATCGCCCGATTTTCACCCATGCGCAGCAGGATGATGTCCTTTATCCCGTCGCTGTCGACATCCAGAGGATAGGCCCCTAGGACGGCATCTATGCCAAGCCCGCTGTCCTTGGCAGATTCAAAGACCAAGGCCCCGCCGCGGGTTGATTTGTTGATATATAGCTGGGCCGGGTCACTGCCACCCGACAGGAACAGATCTTGAAACCCGTCGTCGTTGCAATCAAAG
>JAAFIJ010000336.1 GCA_013298675.1 Rhodobacterales bacterium
ATTCCGGTCAGCAATTCAGCCAATTGGCGCACATCTTGCTGGCTATAGCCTGCACCTGCCCCCAAAGAATGCAGTTCAATCATTTCGCGCGCGAGATTCTCGTTCAATCCCCGCCCGCGCCGCTTACCCAAGTTGGTATTTGGCCCGACAGAATTGATCTGATCAAGATAAAGCAGCATCGCCGGGTGCAACTCTGCGGCCATAAACATCTGTTCAAATGATGAAGCCAGGTATGGCCGGATCGCATCCTCAACAATCGTATAGGTCATGATGCGGGTTGGCACTTCTCGGGCCACAACGGTGAAATGATCGGACCAAAACTGCACCAATCGTTCGCGAAACCCATCAGGGGCATCAAGTGCGCGGGCGAAACTGTGTCGCTCTCCCATACGTACTTTGGCCTCAAGATCAGCCAGCGCTGCCAGATACTGTGTCCGCACCGCCTCATCCACACGGCTACCGGGGCGCAGTCGGCGCACATTAGCCAAATCGAGCTGAACCTTGGCCATCCCCAACAAGGGCCAACGCACAGCCATCTCGTCACCTGTGTCGAGCGCAGCAAGCACGCCCTGCGCATCCTGCCCCGCGCCGTCAGGCAGTGGCAATCCATAACCAAAGCGCATCGCGGCAAGGGTGGCAGTCATCAGCTTTGTCTCCTGAAGCAGCGTTTTTGCGTCTCCAAGCTACATTTAGGATAGCTTTCATCAGATTACACGTGCGCAAGCCGCAATCCCGTCGTGTCGCTGCTGACAAAAGCGAAATTCCGCTGGACGGGCGTAAATAATGTCTCAGGCGACCATACCCTGAAAGCGCCGCCACCTTCGCAGCCGCGCTTTGTTCTTTGGTCGCGAGGTCGTAGCGCGCGCTGCGTTATTCCTTGGGAACAACCCGCAAGTTCAACTCACGCAGTTGCTTCAGCATCGGCTCGCTTGGCGCGCCCATTAGCAAATCTTCGGCGCGTTGATTCATCGGGAACATGATAACCTCGCGGATGTTCGCCTCGTCGGCCAACAGCATCACGATCCGGTCGATGCCCGCGGCACAACCACCATGCGGCGGTGCGCCATATTTGAACGCCTTGACCATACCGCCAAAACGCTTTTCGACCTCGTCATTTGGATAGCCCGCCAACTCAAACGCTTTGAACATGATCTCGGGTTTGTGGTTGCGAATGCCACCCGAAATCAACTCATAACCGTTGCAGGCCAGATCATACTGATAAGCGTAAACCTGCAAAGGATCACCCGACAGCGCCTCCATCCCGCCCTGCGGCATGGAAAACGGGTTGTGGCTGAAATCAATTCCGCCCTCCTCAGTCTTCTCATACATCGGGAAATCAACGATCCAGGCGAACTTAAAGCAGTTCTCTTCCGTCAACCCCAACTCACGCCCAATCTCGTTCCGCGCGCGGCCTGCGACGGCTTCAAATGTCTCGGCTTTGCCACCAAGGAAAAACGCCGCGTCGCCAACGTTAAGGCCCAACTGCACCCGAATGGCTTCGGTCCGCTCTGCCCCAATGTTTTTGGCCAAGGGACCAGCGGCTTCCATGCCTGACCCGTCCTCTGCCGCGCGCCAGAATATATAGCCCATCCCCGGCAGGCCCTCTTTTTGCGCAAACGCATTCATCCTGTCGCAGAACTTGCGACTGCCTCCGGTCGGTGCGGGAATGGCGCGCACCTCGTTGCCCGCTTGCTCCAACAATTTGGCGAAAATCGCAAAGCCGGACCCTGCGAAATGTTCAGAAACATCCTGCATCTTGATCGGGTTTCGCAGATCGGGCTTGTCTGACCCATACCATTTGAATGAATCCCGATACGATATTTTGGTCCAATCCGAATAGGTTTTTTTACCGGGCGCAAATTCTTCGAAAATGCCCTGAATAACCGGCTGCACTGCGGCAAAAACATCTTCCTGCTCGACAAAACTCATCTCGATGTCCAACTGATAAAAGTCAGTCGGGCTGCGGTCAGCGCGCGGATCTTCATCGCGGAAACATGGTGCTATCTGGAAATAGCGATCAAACCCCGCCACCATGATCAACTGCTTGAACTGCTGTGGGGCCTGCGGCAACGCATAGAACTTGCCCGGATGCAAACGCGACGGGACCAGAAAGTCGCGGGCACCTTCGGGGCTGCTGGCCGTAATGATCGGCGTCTGGAACTCGGTAAACCCCTGCCCCCACATCCGGTTGCGCATGGACCGCACAACGTTTGACCGCAGCATCATGTTGCGGTGCAATTTCTCGCGCCGCAGGTCCAAAAAGCGGTAGGTAAGCCGCGTCTCTTCGGGATAATCCACCTCGCCAAAGACCGGCATCGGCAATTCGGCAGCCTCACCCAACACCGTTAACCCGGTGGCGTAAACTTCAACCTCACCAGTCGAAAGCTTGGGGTTCACCAAAGACGCGTCACGCGCTTTGACCCGCCCATCGATGCAAACAACCCATTCCGACCGCACCTTTTCAATCTCGGCAAAAGCCGGACTGTCGCTGTCAGCCAAGATCTGCGTGATTCCATAATGATCGCGCAAATCGATGAAAAGCACCCCACCATGATCGCGCACCCGGTGGACCCAGCCCGAAAGCCGCACCTCTTGCCCCACATGTTGGCTGTTCAGATCGGCGCAAGTATGGCTGCGATAGGCGTGCATGGACTTCCCCTTCAACGAGGCTAAAACGGTTTGGCCCGATACAACCCGCCGGCGCTGCGAAGTCAAGTCGCGAACACCGGGTAGACTTGCAAAAAGTGGCCCCCCAAAAATCCGCTCCGTTTCATCTGTTCTTTAAATATCCACCCACAACGCTGGAATAAGGCCACGCAAGGAATTTCCAACCCACAGCTGAACCACTGGCAAGTCTGACGCCAGCAGAACCTCTTCGCGAACCGCCAATTC
>JAAFIJ010000337.1 GCA_013298675.1 Rhodobacterales bacterium
ACAGGCTGGTGGTCGCGGCGCCGGGCAAGAACGTGACATTTGGCAGCTCCGCCAGCCGTGCGACCATTTCACGGCGCAACAGCCAGTTGGGCAGGTTCCAACCAAAAGGCAGGTCCGACAGATCGGCCGCATCAAATTCCCGCATGACCCGTGGTTTTGGCGTGGGTCCGCCCGCATCAATGATCCGCATGATTTGCAAAGGGGCCGCATAGGGCGCAAGTCGCGCCCAAAGCCCCGCCTCTTGCAAGACGCTGACCGAGGGTTGCAAAAACGCGGTGCTGCGCAGATCGGCACCCACCGCATCTGCGTCTGTCACGGGCCGGGACGGATCGGTGCAGATCACCGAAAACCCAGCCGTACCAAATGCCGCAGCCGCAGCAAGCCCCGCGACACCGCCGCCAGAGATCACGATGTCACTGAATTGTCGCGCCATGTGCAGCCCCCTATTCACCTGTATCCTAGGGCTTTTTCACCCCAAAGCGAAGGGACAAAACCGCGCAGGGACTGGGACTCAATGCCCTAGAATGCGCGCGAGAAACGGCGCGAGATCATCGGTATGGTGCTGGATATGTGCTTGATCTAACGGGTCGGGGGCGACGAATACCGTGCGCATGCCCAGCTCAAACGGTACGACCAGATTGCGTGGGTCATCTTCAAACATCGCCGCACGGGTCACATCAAACCCGTCCTTGGCAAAGATGATGTCAAAAGCGGCGCGTTCAGGTTTGGGCAGAAAATCGGCATGTTCGACGCCATAAACTGCGTCAAACAGCTTGGTCAGCCCACGTGCCTTAAGCACGCGTTGCGCGTAGGGGGCGCAACCGTTTGTATAAACGATCCTACGGCCGGGCAGGGCGCCGATGCGGCTGGCCAGTTCAGGGTCGGGCGGCAGCACTGAAAAATCAATGTCATGCACATCGGTCAGATAGGGATCAGGATCCACGCCATGTTCGCGCATCAACCCTGCAAGTGTGGTGCCATAGCTTTGCCAGTAATGCGTGCGCAAGCGATTGGCCTCTGCGTGATCGACGCCAAGTGCGTTCATCACCCAACGGGTCATCCGAACCTCGATCTGGTCAAACAGACGATAGCGCGGCGGGTATAGGGTGTTGTCGAGATCAAACACCCATGTGGTCACGTCTTGAAAAGCTTGCATGGTCATACTCACAGATCTAGCGCAGGCATGTGGGCCAAGCAATGGGGGGCCATCATTCGCCGGGTTGATCCTTTTGCAAAAATCACTAGTGTCGCAGCTCTCTTGAAAGGGCTGGTTGTGCAAAAAGACGCATATTCGTTGATCTTGGATTTGATTGAAAAGGGAGAGTTCAAGCCAGGCGACCGGTTGGTCGAGTCTGAACTTGCCGATCGGTTGGGTGTCTCTCGTACCCCGGTGCGTGAGGCGTTGCAGCGGTTGGAGACGCAGTCCATGTTGTCGCGCGACGGGCGCAGCTTGATCGTGGCATCTTTGGATCATAATCAACTGGCGGAACTCTATGTCGTGCGGACCGAACTGGAAGGGTTGGCAGCGCGTTTGGCGGCCAGGCACGCATCTGACGAGGAAATTCACGTCTTGCGTGGCATGGTTGACGACGACAGGGCGCTTATCGGGGGTGATCCACGACTTTTGTCACGTGCGAACAAGCGGTTTCATCGGCTGATCCATCTGGCGTCGCACAACCGGTTTTTGGTGCAGCAACTTGATCTCGTGCACCGCTCCATGGCCTTGATGGCAACCACATCCTTTGCAGCCCAAGGTCGTGACGAGGTCGCCTTGGCAGAGCACGAACAAATTGTGCGCGCGATTGAGGCACATGACGGCGACGCGGCCTATCAAGCACTACGGTCCCATATCTCCAAGGCCTTTGAAACCCGGCTGCGGGTCGACGCGGGCGAGCTGCGCACGCGCTAGGTAACCGCGCGAGATGAGGTCGCAGGCTGGGGCGGCCACACGACGTCTTGCTTTGCCTTTCGCAGGCCGGACGAAGGAGACGTTCAAACATCAACGTCAGATGGTGCAGCCTGAACGACGTGGCGCGCCACCTTTCAGCTTTGCTAGCCCTCTAACGGGAGGGCCATGAACGGTCGATTCCACCTGGGACAAAAGCGCTCAAGTTTTGTCACTGGCGACCCTCGCGAAGAGCCCATAGCCATCAGTCACCCAACCTTGAGAACGAGCGAACGAGCTAAAAATGACGACACCACCATCTGGCGCAGGGCTTTAAAATCCTACGTTTGTCATTTTCTAAATGCGTAGAAGACCCAAATTATCAACACGCAGAAGCCGCCAATTGCAAACCATGGAAGGGCGAAAAAGGCGAAGGCGTAACCTGAAAAAACAAGACCGTTCATCCATGCACTTACTTCCCATCCATTGACGAAACACTCAATCTCTTTGGCAGCACTTGGACTGCAACCACCTAAATCTGCAAGATAAAACCCTACAATGGGTTCAACGAGAAAGCCTAACGGTACACTTAGCCAAATTGTGACAATGATCATCCAGTTTCGTGCATCTCCTCGAGGGAAACGATAGGCTAGCGCTGCGCCGACAAGGGCAACTAAGATCACAAAGAAGAACTGCATATAGTACCACTCATTTTGAACCAAGCCATGAGTTTGCTTTAAGCTGCCCGGGGTTTGAACTCAACGACCGCTTCGTCCGCAAAGCCGCCGGACGGTCGTGACAAAACCCCGTGATCATAATTGGGTGGTCAAATACAGTAGTCTTGATGATGCGTGAACGAATTTAGGCCATTTGCCCGTCAAATGATCAAATAAAATCAAATTTTGATTGACATTGATCGCCGTAGGGCGCCATGTCTGTGCAGTCCTTTTGATCTGAGTTGTTGATGAAAATTGATCGTACAACCGCCATACGTCAACATCTCTT
>JAAFIJ010000338.1 GCA_013298675.1 Rhodobacterales bacterium
ATCGACAAAGCACTGGACAAACACGAACGAAGATCAACAGGTTCAAAGGCTTCGCCGCCTTTACGCGCATAGGACTTTAACTGACGGGTGATCGCGCCCATCCGTTCGATCAGATCGTCGATCCGCTGAAAGGACGACAATGCCTCATCGGGACGCTTGCGTTGCAACAGCAGTCGTGCGCCCGCCAGATAGGTTTTCATAGCGGCCAAGGGTTGATTCAATTCATGGCTGACGGCTGCCGACATCTCGCCCAAAGCGGCCAGTTTTGAGGACTGGGCAAGCGTTTGCTCTGCCACGGCAAGCGTTTTTTGCACCTTTTCACGCTCTGCGATCTCGCGGCTAAGACGCGCGTTCAAAAGGCGCAGTTCCGCAGATTCCCGCTGAAAGCTCATCGATTGCGACCACGCCCTGCGCGACAGAAAGTAAAAAGTCAGCGCCGCGAGGATCGCAAAGCCCATAATCTCCAATGCAATGACGCCGTTCACCCGTTCACGCACAGAATCATAGGCGGTAAAGGTCAACATCTTCCAGCCCTGAAACGGCACACGCGCCTCTGTGCGCAACACGGCCTCGCCCGCGAGATAAGCATCAGGCGGATCTTGCGCCCAATCGGCAGCCCCCTTTAACGCCCGGCTAAGTGCCGAAGGGCTGTCAGCAGACGCGAGGGCTTCATCCAGATTACGACCCCGCCATGTGGGTTCGGTCGCGAGGATTACTTTGCCTTGGCTGTTGGTGACCAAAACCGCGTCCTGCAAGCCCGCCCAAGCGCGTTCGTGCTTCATCAAGTCGACCCCTACCACGATCACCCCCAAAGGGCGCCCGTCGGCATGGACCACGCGCGAATATGTAAAATCATAGCCGCCGCCATCGCGCATCGCTGCCGAAAACACGGTATCACGGGTGCGTTGGGCATCGATGAAATAGGCCTGATCGCGGTGAATCGTGCCCAGGACGTTGCGGTTTGTCGCGCCAACAGTGCGCCCATCTTCGGCCAAGAGCATGATCGACGCGACACCGATTTCTTGCTGTACCTCGATCAAGCGCAGCGTGGTGTCGGTAAACTGGCCAAGAATAAGCGCATCGCGAATGGCGGGATCATCGGACAACAGCAAGGGCACGACAGAGGTACGCTGCAACTCTGAAATCATATTGCCGGAGTAAAGGGCAAGGCGCAGTTCGGCGCGATTGCGGGTGGTTTCGGTAAAGCGTTCAGACAACCCGCGATTGGTGATCAGCACCACTGTCATCGCGAGCAGCAGCAAAAGGATAAAGGCAATCCGCAAACGCCACGACGCCCAAAACGTGGCGCCTTTATCGTCTGGGGTCAAATCTACATTTTGCATGAGTCAAGTTTACGGCCACGCTTGTGCAGCCTCAAGTCACTGCAGCTTAGGCAAGCGCCATCCCGCCCAAAACCGATTTAAACAGCGTTGCACCATCTGCGCCGCCATGCACTGCCTCGGTCATCCGTTCGGGATGCGGCATCAAGCCCAGTACCCGGCGGTTTTCCGACAAAACCCCAGCAATATCTGCCATCGACCCGTTCGGGTTGCTGACATAGCGAAAGGCAACGCGGTCTTCGGCTTCAAGTTTCGCCAAACCAGCCGGATCAATTGTATAATTGCCGTCATGGTGGGCGATCGGATAGGTCACAACGGCACCTTTGGCGTAGCCGCTGGTGTAGGGACTGTTGGTCGTGGCCACCACCAGATCAACCGATTTGCAGATGAATTTCAGTGCAGCGTTGCGCATCAAGGCACCAGGCAGCAGACGCATTTCGGTCAAGACCTGAAAGCCGTTGCAAACGCCCAATACATAACCTCCGCGCGCGGCATGGGTCTGAATCGCTGCGGCAATCGGTGACTGTGCGGCAATTGCGCCGCAGCGCAGGTAATCGCCAAAGGAAAACCCGCCCGGCACCCCCACCACATCCGTGCCAACGGGCAGGTTGGTGTCTTTGTGCCAAACGCGCGCTACATCAAAGCCCGCCATTTCAAAGGCTACGGCAAGATCACGGTCACAGTTAGATCCGGGAAAGGTGACGACTGCGGCTTTCATGGACGGTCCCTCCAATGGCGGCGATGTTGGGTCGGTTCCTAGATCAAAGCGGCGGTCAGTGCCAGCCCCTCACCACCCAATATCGTGAAAATGCGCCCTTACCCCGACGCATTCTGCGCGATTCATGAGGGCGTGCCGATGTGCTAAGAGGGGCCGTGGGTGGATTGCAGACGGGTTAAAGAATCTCGATCTGATAGCTTTCGATCACCGTGTTCGCCAACAGCTTTTCGCACATCGCCTTGACGCTGACTTCGGCGGCGGCGGCATCGGTTTCTGCCAAGACCAGCTCGATCACTTTGCCCTGACGTACCCCGTTAACGCCTGCAAACCCCAGCGTTCCCAACGCGTGACGGACCGCTTCGCCCTGCACGTCAAGGACGCCCGATTTCAACATGACTGTGACACGCGCTTTCATATCCATCTCCGAGTTTGCAAGGCTGCGCCCCATTACCGCGCGCGCACCCTGACGGCAAGAGTGCGGCAGGGCCAGGACCAGCCGAATTACCTGAAAGCCGCGCCAGCCACGGCGCAATATCAGTTGATCAGCGACGGTTTCGTCGTGTGCGTGACGTTGGACGGCATAACGCCCAAACGCCGCGCAAGTTCGCTGTAGACATCTGCCAAAGGTCCCGGCTCTGGGATCGGCGCACCGTCGCCCCGGTCCACCAATCCGCGCATGTCCCACAAACGGCAGCTGTCCGGGCTGATCTCATCGGCCACGATCAGGCGATTGTACTCACCTTCCCAAATGCGGCCAACTTCGATACGGAAATCAGCAAGCCGAATGCCCACCCCCATCATGACGCCTGACAGAAAGTCATTCACC
>JAAFIJ010000339.1 GCA_013298675.1 Rhodobacterales bacterium
GCTGCGCTGGATCAGGCCCGCAGCCTCGCGTTGGCTTGCGATGTGGTGGTCGAAAACTTTCGACCCGGCGTGGCGGCGCGTCTTGGTCTTGGCCCAGAGTTGCGCACACAAAACCCAAGCCTGATCTACGCCTCAATTTCGGGCTTTGGCCAAACCGGCCCTTCGGCGCATTTGCCGGCATATGACTTGGTGGCACAGGCGATGTCTGGGTTAATGGCCGCAACGGGTGAAGCGGGCGCGCCGCCCCTAAAGGTTGGGGAAAGCTACGGTGATCTGATGGCGGGTCTTTACGCCGCTTGGGCGATTTTGGCCGCGCTTTATCAGCGGGGGCAAACCGGGCAAGGGGCCACTCTGGATGTGGCGATGTTTGACGCCTTGTTCAGCCTGTTGCCCACCAGTCATGCGGTGCAGTTTTATGCGGGCCAAACACCGCAGCGCGTGGGAAACCGTCATCCGCTGTCGACGCCCTTTGGGTGCTATACGTGCGCCGACGGTCAAGTCGTCATTGCGGTTCTGGGTGACAAACAATGGCGCGGACTTTGCGCGCTGATCCATCGTTCCGATTTGCAAGCGGACCCTGATCTTGCCACAGACGCGGGCCGCACTGCGCAAGAGCCGCGAATTACAGCCGCTGTCACGGCATGGACCTTGCCGCAAACGGCAGCACAGGCAGAGGCCGCTTTGACGGCAGCAGGGATTCCCACAGCGCAGGTGCAAAGTCTGGCGCAAGCGGCAGGTTCGGCTCATGCAGCCGCGCGCGCTTTGGTCACTGATCTGCCGCATCACCGATTGGGCACGGCCAAAACGGTGGGCCAGCCGGTTTGGTTTGACGGCGCAAAGCCGATTTCAGCCACATCGGCCCCTGCTTTGGGAGCCGATACTGATGCCATTTTGGCCCGATTTGGAATATCAACATGACCGATTTCCTCACTGCACAGGATCATTTGCTAACAGAAGAAGAAGGTGCATTTGTGCAGATGTTGCGGCGTCTGTGCGCCGACAAAATTGCGCCACTGGCGGCCGAGACAGACGAGACAAGCACGTTTGTGCATCGCCAACTTGGCGCGTTGGCCAGCTTTGGCATGTTGGGCGCAAATTTGCATGCGCCCTACGGTCCCGACATTTCGGCGCAGGCGTTGTTGCAGGCAGTCGAGGTGGTTGCGGCGGCCTGTGCGTCGACCGCCTCGGCCCTGACCGCGCATTTTCTGGCGACCGACAGTCTGGCTTTGGGAGGTGATGCCGCCCTGCAAGCACGCTTTTTACCAACTGCCGCTGCAGGTACCGCTTTGGGCGCCTTTGCCCTGACCGAACGGAACGCCGGCTCTGATCCAGCCGACATGCGGACACGCGCCACCCGGGTGCCGGGCGGCTATCATCTAAAAGGCGCAAAGTGCTTTATCTCTAACGGCGGGGTCGCTGATTTTGTAGTGGTTTTCGCGGTGACCGACCCGGACAAGGGTTCCCGGGGCATCAGCGCCTTTGTCGTTGAAAAGGGCATCCCCGGATTTGTCGCGGGCCGGGCAGAGCGGACGATGGGCCTGAAAGGCGGGCATGTCTGGGAGCTGGAGTTTGATTGTCTGATCCCCACTCAGAACATGCTTGGTGAGGAAGGGACCGGTTTCAAAACCGCAATGAAAGTGCTTGATAATGGTCGGGTTGAGGTTGCTGCGATGTGCATCGGCATCGCGCAGTCCGCGCTTGATCTGGCCACGGCATGGTGCAAATCGCGCATCATTGGCGGTGAGCCACTTGCCAGTCGGCAAGGCATCCGCTGGCAATTGGCCGATATGGCAATGGACCTGCAGTCTGCGCGCCTGTTGGCACGAGAGGCCTCACGCCTGCGTCAACTGGGTCAACGGTTTTCAGCCGCCGCCGCGATGGCCAAACTTGCCGCCTCAGAAATGTGCCACCGCGTCACCGACGGTGCATTACAACTGCACGGCGGTTATGGATTTACCCGAGATTTTCCCCTGGAACGGCTTGCCCGTGATTGCCGCATCATGCGGATTTACGAAGGCAGTTCCGAAGTTCAACGCAGCATCATTGCGGCCCATCTTTTGGCCTGAGGAGACAGCATGACCCGTCACAACGCTCGCGATATCTATCCCGCAACCGGAACCGAAATCACCGCCAAGTCTTGGTTGACCGAGGCACCTTTGCGGATGCTGATGAACAACCTTCACCCCGATGTGGCCGAAAATCCGCATGAGTTGGTGGTTTACGGTGGCATCGGCCGCGCGGCCCGCACATGGGAGGATTTTGACCGCATCTGCGCCAGCCTGCGTGACCTTGAGGCTGATGAGACGCTGATTGTGCAGTCCGGTCGCCCAGTTGCCATTGTGCGCACGCATAAAGATGCGCCGCGCGTGTTGATCGCCAATTCAAACCTCGTGCCGCATTGGGCGACTTGGGATCACTTCAACGAACTCGATAAAAAGGGTTTGATGATGTACGGCCAAATGACCGCCGGGTCTTGGATTTACATCGGCACCCAAGGCATTGTCCAAGGTACTTATGAAACCTTTGCCGAGGCGGGCCGCCAACACTTTGGCGGTGATCTGACAGGCAAATGGATCTTGACTGGCGGGCTCGGCGGGATGGGCGGCGCGCAACCTCTTGCCGCCGTCATGGCCGGAGCGTGCTGTCTGGCGGTTGAATGTGACGAGACGCGGATCGATTTTCGTATTCGCACCAGATATGTAGATGCAAAAGCTAAGACTTTGGATGAAGCCTTGGCTTTGATCGCCGAATGGACTGCCAAAGGCGAAGCTAAGTCGGTGGGCCTGTTGGGCAACGCGGCCGATATCTTCCCCGAGTTGGTCAGCCGGATGAAACAAGGCGGCATGCGCCCCGATATCGTGACCGATCAAACATCTG
>JAAFIJ010000034.1 GCA_013298675.1 Rhodobacterales bacterium
GCCAGCCCCCTCTATCGCATGATGCGGCATTCCAAAGAGGACCGAGCCGCGGCGTACCAGTTCTTTATCGGCCCGTTGCAGGCGCAGTTTGACAGCCAAAGTCACCCGTTGGCGAATGCCGAGGTCTGTCTTGGGATGTGAAAAATAGTCTTCGCTCATTTGCCAGTCGCCGCGTTTATGGTAAGCGACCGCCAGGTCAATGCCGCCGCGCGGAAACAGCGCTGGGGCCAGACCTGCGGCCAAACCCGAATCATTCAGCGCGGCGCGCAGCGTGGTATCCGACCACCCATCAAAGGCCACATGCGGCAAGGCAGCATCCAACAGCCGGTTTTTCGCATCTTCCATGGTGTTTTCGTGATCCATTTCCGCTCTCTCTGTCTGATCGGCCGGGCGCTTGGTTCATAAGGTAGACAAAGCCGCACCGCTTTGCTATGGCCCGCAGGCCTGCACATTCAGTGCAACTCTAACTTAGGAAGGTGGTGACAACCACATGCAGGTCAGCGTCCGCGATAACAACGTCGAACAGGCCCTTCGGGCCCTTAAGAAAAAGCTACAGCGCGAAGGCGTTTTCCGCGAAATGAAGCTCAAGCAACATTTCGAGAAACCCTCCGTTAAGAAAGCCCGTGAACAAGCAGAAGCAGTACGCCGTGCAAGGAAACTTGCGCGGAAGAAGGTTCAGCGCGAAGGCGGTATGTAAGGATTGTGGCGCAAGCCGCAAACTGAACGACAAACGTGAACACTGGGGCAGCGATGCCCACCCGATCAACCCCCGCCCGCAAGGAACGGGGGTTTTTCATTTTAGCAGTCTCGCGCTATTTTGGGCGTTTCTCGTTACTTTGTTGGCCGAAACAGCCATCCGCCAAGCCACATTGCGGCAACAGCGCCGACAATCTGCGCCAGCATAAATCCCGGCAGATCGGCGGGTCTGATCCCGGCAAACGTATCTGTGAATGCGCGCGCCAAAGCCACGGCAGGATTGGCAAAGCTGGTCGATGCGGTGAACCAATAGGCAGCCGTGATATAGCTCGCCACCGTAACGGCCACATTGGCGCGCGCGTTGATCGCCCCCAAGATGGCAAGGATCAGCCCAAAACTGGCAAGCGCCTCGGCCAGCCATTGGGCAGAACCCGTGCGAATGGTGGTCGAGATTTGCATGATGGGCAAATCGAACATCGCATGCGCGGTCCACGTGCCAAGGATGCCGCCCGCACATTGTGCAATGATATAGGCTATGGCCAACGCAACGGACATTTCCCGGCGGAATGACATCACCAATGTCACAATCGGGTTGAAGTGCGCCCCTGACACCGGCCCGAACGTGGTGATCAACATGACCAGTGCCGCCCCGGTCGCAATGGTATTGGCCAAAAGTGACAGGGCCACGTCATCGGTCAAACGGTCCGCCATGATGCCCGACCCAATGACAGCCGTCACCAACAGTGCGGTGCCCAACGCTTCGGCAACCAAACGGCGCGGTATATCATTCATGCGTCTTGTCCGCCGATTTCGTGCAATTTGGCTTTCAGCGTGATCTCATCAAGTGCCGCCAACGGCAATTCAACAAAAGCCCCGATGCGGCGGTACAATGCGCGGTAGGTTTCGGCAAAGGCAATCGCCTTTTGCGCATCACTGCCCTCTACGGCGGCGGGGTCTGGCAGGCCCCAATGTGCCGATACGGGCTGACCGGGCCAATAGGGGCATTCCTCTGCAGCAGCATTGTCGCAAACGGTGAAAATGAAATCCAACTTTGGTGCGTCAGGTGCCGCAAATTCATCCCAGCTTTTGGAGCGGGCAAAGCTGGTGTCGATGCCTTCGCGCTGTAACAAGCTGATGGCAAATGGGTTCGGTTCGCCCGCGGGCCGTGATCCTGCAGAATATCCGATAAACCGGCCTTTGCCGAGTTGGTTCATCACCGCCTCGGCCAGGATAGAGCGGGCGGAATTGCCAGTGCACAGAAAAAGTACGCGCAAGGGATTGTTGGTCATCTCTACCTCAGGTCATTGGGCCGCCCGGATCTGCACAGCAGGCCGAAACCGCCGGGTTTTTCGCCGAAATTTTCGGGGAACCAGCACCGTTCTAAAAGCGATAAGCGTGGGTCTTCGCCGCTTAGCAAGCCAAGATCACAAAAATATGACAGGTTGCAAATCATCCGGGGCTAAACCGAAAGGGCCGTCGTTTTCACCACAGTCCGCAGCGCAAACGACGATTGCATCTGCCGCACGCCCGGCAGGCGCGACAGGAACTGGCGGTGGATGCGGGCAAAATCCTCGGTGTCTTGGGCCATGATCTTGATCAGATAATCCGCTGTACCTGCCATCAGGTGGCATTCCAGAATATCAGGAACCTTTGCCACTTCACGTTCAAAGGCATCCAGCAAATCGTCGGCTTGGCCCTGTAGCGTGATTTCGACAAACACCGTAGTCGGACGGCCCAGTTTACGCGCGTCCAACAGGGCGACAAACCCCGCGATATAGCCTTCGTCCTCCAGCCGTTGCACGCGCCTGTGGCAGGCCGAGGGCGACAGATTCACCCGTTCAGACAGCACCGCATTGGTGATGCGGCCATCCTTCTGCAATACACCCAAAATGCGGCGGTCGGTTGCGTCGAGTTCAAGTTCCATGGTGATTTCTTCGCAGTTATTGTCATTACTCGGGAAATTCTACCACAATTCCCGCAAAACACCACGCAACTTTCAAAGCATCTGCACCTAATCTGCGCAATGCTGATCGCATCATTTATCACGGCCAACCCGGTTGGCGGTTAGGGAGAGCGCAGATGAAAATTGGTTGCCCAAAGGAAATTAAGCCGCAGGAATTCCGCGTCGGCATGACCCCAAACGCCGCGCGTGAGGCCGTAAACGCTGGCCACAGCGTGATGATTGAAACCAATGCTGGCATAGGTGCCGGTTTCACCGATGCCGACTATGTCGCAGCAGGCGCAAAGATCATCGCAACCGCCGAAGAGGTTTTCGCGCTTGCCGATATGATCGTCAAAGTGAAAGAGCCGCAGCCAGTAGAGCGCGCGCGTCTGCGCGCTGGCCAGATCTTGTTCACCTATCTGCACTTGGCACCCGATGCCGCTCAGACCCATGATTTGTTGAAATCGGGCGTCACAGCGATTGCCTATGAAACCGTGACCGATGACCGTGGCGGACTGCCGCTGTTGGCGCCAATGTCCGAAGTTGCAGGCCGTCTTGCACCGCAAGTGGGCGCATGGACCCTGCAAAAGGCCAATGGCGGACGCGGCGTTTTGATGGGCGGCGTGCCAGGCGTGTTGCCTGCAAAGGTTCTGGTCATTGGCGGCGGCGTTGTTGGCACCCATGCGGCCAAGATCAGCGCCGGCATGGGCGCGGATGTGACCGTGCTCGACCGTTCGGTCAACCGTCTGCGCTATCTTGATGACGTGTTCGGCGGCCAGTTCAAATGTGGCTACGCCGATGCGGCCACCACGATCGAATTGGCCCGTCAGGCCGACATGATCATCGGTGCGGTTCTGATCCCTGGCGCTGCTGCGCCAAAACTGATCAGCCGTGCGCAATTGTCCGAGTTGAAACCCGGTGCAGCGCTTGTTGACGTGGCAATTGACCAAGGCGGGTGCTTTGAGACCAGCCGCGCCACCACCCACCAAGACCCGATCTATGAGGTTGACGGCATCATGCACTACTGTGTGGCCAACATGCCGGGTGCGGTTGCGCGCACGTCAACGCTTGCGCTTGGCAATGCGACCATGCCTTTCTTGATGGCACTGGCCAACAAGGGCTGGAAGCAAGCCTGCGCGGATGACAAGCACCTTTTGGCCGGCCTGAATACCCATGCAGGCAAGCTGACCTATGCTGCGGTCGGCACCGCCCTTGGCTTGCCAACCATCACCGCCGCAGAGGCGTTGAAGCTCTAATCGCTTTTCAGCGACGGAAAGCGCGCGCGCGAACGTACAAACCTTACATCACATTGAGGTTCTTTATGTTCGCGCGCGTCTCTCCTTACTGGCTGTGGCTGGTGCTTGCCCTACCTGCCCTGACGATGATTTCCCCATTTTTCGCCGATGACACCCGCGCCTTGCGCGGTGTTTTGCATGGTTCAGGCGAATTTTCCGCCCGCTTTACCATCCTCAGCATGATGGCAACGCCACTGATGATGCTGACAAAGGGCAGCCGTTTCGCCCGCTGGATGCGCACCAATCGTCGCTACTTTGGGGTTGCGGCCTTTGCCTATGCCGCCGTTCATGTTGTTGCCTATGTGATGAACGAGGCGAGCCTGGACAAGATTTTGGCCGAAGCCACGCAGTTTGATTTGGCAACGGGTTGGCTTGCCTTTGTCGTCTTTATTCCCCTTGCCGCCACCTCGATGGATTTGATGGTGCGCAAGCTGGGCACGTGGTGGAAACCGTTGCAACGCTGGACCTATGCGGCGGCAATCTTGACCTTGTTACACTGGGCAAGCTTGCACAATTGGGGTGGATGGGTTGCGCCAGCAGTGCATTTCACCCCGCTTGCCTTGCTCAGCGTTTACCGCGTTTGGTGGACATATCTGCGCTTCCGTCCGCAATTGGCCTGACCAATAAAAAGGCCCCTCACTTATGAGGGGCCAATTCCGAATGATCTGCGAAAAGATTACTTCTTGAGCGCGGCCAGAATGTCTTTCAACAGGTCAACCTCTGATGGGCCTGCAGGGGCCGCAGGGGCCGCGGCTGGCTTTGGCATGATCTTGTTCATCGCCTTTACCAACATGAAAACAACCCAGGCGATGATCAGGAAATTGATCAAAGCCGTGATAAACGCGCCATAGGCAAACACAGCTGCGCCAGAGTCTTTTGCGGCAGCCAAAGACGCAGGTGCGGTCCCCGACAAATCGACGAACATATCAGAGAAGTTTACCCCGCCAAGGATCAAGCCGATGATCGGGTTGATCAGGTCGCCGACCAGGCTGTTGACGATGGCGGTGAACGCTGCACCGATAATGATACCTACAGCGAGGTCCATCACATTGCCCTTGGCAATGAAGTCCTTGAATTCCTTAAGCATAGTCACTTCCCCTCAAAAGCGTGCCTTTGCGGCATCGCATTACCACTGTGCACAAAACCGTGCTGCGCGTATTATTGCACATTCGGCAACAGTAATTCACGGGGAAAAATTCTATACTTATGGCTCCCTTAGCGCAAAGCAGGAAACGCGGAACTTTGAATTTTGCCGATTTGGTATCAGAAAACGAACTATTTGATCCTGAAATCAAAGTGTTTGCGAACGTTCTTTTCGATCTTCCAGGTGCCCTTGAATGTGGGTTCAACGACAAATGCATCGGGCGCCTCGACCGTCACGGGGGTGCCGCCATCCGGGGTGATGACGATCCTGCCTTCGATCAGTACGACATATTCATAGGCAGTATAAGTCGCATGATAGCTGCCAACGCTGCATTCCCAGATGCCCGAAACCATATCGCCCGCGGCCGAGGTATGCAGCACCCAAGTTTTCATTTTCGGCGCACCTTCGGTCACCACCCAACCGTCAAGATCGTCTGTGGACGGCGTGACTGTGGAGGTGGCTGGCATCTTTGTAATCGACTGCATTGCGATGACCTTTCAATGGATTATCAACCAAAGATGCCACCCAGCCCCGGGCTTGTCAGTCTCATCTCCGACATCTGTCCTCTCGGTGCCGACCTCAGTTTGACGCATTTCGATCTCGCAAAAAAAGGCCGCAGGTTCAGGCTTGGCAATCGGCCAGACGACGCCACAGTAAGCCAGAGCACGCAAGTGCCAGAAATCATTTGGTTACATACATATGCGGATTTTTTTGTTTGCGCTCGCGCTGATCATCAGCCCGATGTCCTTGCACGCCACCGAGGTGTCCATTGCCCCTGTTCCCGATTGGGTGGTACTAGCACCACCACCTGCTGCCGACCCGTCGCTGGTCGCACAAAGCCAGGACGGTGTGCATTATCTTCTGTCCGAATCCCGCATCAAAATGATGGGCGAGACGACATTGGTCGCGGACCGTTTGGCGATGCAAGTCACGGATCGAAGCGGCTTAGAGCGCGCTGCAACCATTCAGCGTGAGTTTGACCCTGCGGCAGAGACTCTGGCCTTGATGCGGTTGGTGATCATCAGGGACGGACAGGAAATTGACCAAACAGCGCGGTATGCGCCCGACGTTTTCCGCCGTGAAGGTCAGCTAGAGGCTGGAATTGTCACCGGCACATTGACCGCAACCTATAATCTGCCCGACGTGCGGGTGGGGGATATCGTTGATTTCGCCTTTCTTTATACGACCAAATCCTATGTCCCGGGCGCGCCCTTTGCCCAGTCCAAGTATCTTGACTACTCGGTGCCGGTCGAAATGGCGCGCGTGACCATCGACGCGCCAACTGGCACGGCCCTGAACGTGGCAGCACTTCCCCAAAGGGTGCAGCACCGAAGAGAGGAGGGCGCAAGATTTGATCGCTGGATCTGGGAATTGCCGAAGTTTGCCGGACTGCAAGAAGAGGAACGCTCTGTCTACCGCAAGGATGGCTACGCGCTGTTGATGGTCAGCAGCGATGTCGATTGGTCGGGGCTGACTGCCGCCCTTGGTCCCAGATACACGGCCGATCAGCCGTTGACACCCGAATGGGACGCGCGTGTCGCGGCGATCGCAGACAAGTATCCAACCCCCGCTGGACGCGCCATCGCCGCCCTGCGATTGGTGCAAGAGCACATCCGCTATGTCTCGCTTTCCATCGGTGAAGGCGGCTATTTCGCCCGCCCGCCGCAAGAGGTGATCACGGCAGGCTTTGGTGATTGCAAAGACAAGTCGTTGCTGCTGGTCACGGTGCTAAAACGGTTGGGCATCACCGCCGATGTTGCATTGACCGATCTGGACGAGGGCAATTTGTTGCCAGACGCCGTGCCCGATCTGACTGTCTTTGACCATATGATCGTGCGCGCCCAGATCAAAGGCCGCGACCATTGGTTTGATCCCACAGGCTATGATGAAGGCGGCGATTTGGCCCATGCATCAACGCCGGGCTATGGCTATGCGCTTCCCGTGACGCCCGTTGCCCAAAAAAACCTTGTGCCGATGACTCGCAACCCCGGTTCCGCATGGCTGTCAGAGGTGACAGAAAGCTTTGACTTTGGGCTATTGGGCGTTTGGCTGACCGTCGATGCAACGTTCAAGGGCGAGGCGGCAAATGCAATGCGCGCACGTCAAACTGCCGACGGAACAGCAAGTCGCACCAAGGAATACCTCGCCTTTTACGCCGAACGCTATCCCGGCATCCGCACAGTCGTCGATTTGGCCTTTTCCGATGACCCAATGCGCAACATCATCACCCAGAAAGAGCGGTACTTTCTGCCCGCACCAGCGCTGTTTCAAAATGATTTGCGGCAGAATTTCGCCTTTGCCGCCGAAGATTTCGCGGGCTACTTGCCGCGCACGCTTGTCACGCCCCGGCGCGGCGATTTGCTGATCGGGCAGCCCCGGCATTACCGCCACAAGATCGTTGTGACCAACGGCCCCATCGACTTTATCCCGCCCGATCCCGTAAGCCTTGAAAACGCGGCCTTTAAGTTCAACTATCGCGGGACCGCACAAGAGACGGGCGCGATGGAAATGCAGTGGGAATATGACGAAACCGCCTATTCCGTGGGCGCAGATCAAGCTGCCGCGATCGCCGCAGACGTCCGCAAATTAGGCGAAAACTGGCAGTTCACTTGGGACCTGACACCCGAAGAATGAAAAATACAAGAAGGCCAGCCGATGGACGGCTGGCCTTCTTCTCAGTTTGGTGATCTTACCCATGCCCCTTGCGGTAACCGGGGCAGCAGGATCAAACGCTCAAGCAGATGTACTTGAGTTCCATGTAATCCTCGATCCCATGGTGGCTGCCTTCACGACCAAGACCCGATTGTTTGACGCCGCCAAACGGGGCGACTTCGGTGGAAATCAGACCGGTGTTCACGCCCACCATCCCGTATTCCAGTTGCTCTTGCACCCGGGTGATGCGGCCAATGTCACGGGCGTAGAAGTAGCTGGCCAAGCCAAAGATCGTGTCGTTGGCGCGGCGGATCACCTCTTCTTCGGTGTCGAACTTGAACAAGGGGGCCAGCGGGCCAAAGGTTTCCTCATTCGCGACCTTCATCTGCGGGGTCACCCCCGTCACAACGGTCGGCTCAAAGAAGGTGCCGCCCAGCGCATGGCGTTTGCCGCCGGTCATGATCTTACCACCGCCCGCAAGCACGTCGGCGATATGCTCTTCGACCTTTTCAACGGCATCCATATTGATCAGGGGGCCCGTGTTGATGCCCGCTTTTAGACCATCGCCAATCGACAGACCCTTGACCGCCACCGCCAGCTTTTCGGCAAAGGCATCATAGACCCCGGCCTGCACGTAAATGCGGTTGGCGCAGACACAGGTTTGACCGTTGTTGCGGAATTTGGAAGTCATCGCGCCTTCGACGGCCTTGTCCAGATCGGCATCATCAAACACGATGAACGGCGCGTTGCCGCCCAGTTCCATGCTGCACTTCAAAACCTGTTCGGCGGCCTGCCGCAACAAAATCCGGCCCACTTCGGTCGACCCGGTAAAGGTTAGTTTGCGGATCTTTGGGTTTTCACAAAACTCTTTGCCAATCTCGGACGAACGCTTGGAGGTGATGACAGAAAAGACTCCACCGGGCACCCCTGCGCGTTCGGCCAAAACGGCCAGCGCAATCGCAGACAATGGGGTCTCTGCCGCAGGGCGTGCAACAAACCCACAGCCTGCCGCCAAAGCAGGTGCGACCTTGCGGGCGATCATCCCATTGGGAAAATTCCATGGCGTGATAGAGGCCGCAACCCCGATTGGCTGTTTCAACACCGTGATGCGCTTGTCGCGCTGATGTCCGGGAATGGTTTCGCCGTAAATGCGCTTGGCCTCTTCGCCAAACCATTCGATATAGCTGGCACCATACGCAATCTCACCCTTGGCCTCTGACAAAGGTTTGCCCATCTCGGCGGTCAGGATGGCGGCCAAATCGTCTTGGTTGGCCGTGCACAGATCGGCCCATTTGCGCAGGATCGCAGCCCGCTCTTTGCCGGTCCGTGCCGCCCATTCATGGCGCGCCACGTCAGCCGCGGCAATCGCGCGGGCTGCGTCTGCACGGGTCAGGTCGGGCACGGTTGCGATCACATCGCCACGCGCGGGGTTGGTGATGGCAAAGGTCTTGCCGTCAGCTGCCTCGACCCATTCCCCGGCGATATAGGCCTTATTCGGCAAAAGGCTGGGGTCTTTAAGCAGTGAACGCAGATCGGTTACGGAATCAAGCATCTGGGCCTCCCATTTCGCGGTTGTCCATGCAATGCATGGTGACGGGCGAAAAGTCCAGTTCCTGCTGGGGGTCTGGACTGAACATATGATCAAATCTGGAGTCACCAATGGATATGGACCGCGCTTATGCCAACGGGGCATTCATTGCCGGTGCCGCTGATTTTCCGCCACGCTGGGCCGCCAAGGCACAGGCATTTCGGACTAAATTGGGTGGGCGGGCGCAGTTGGATCTTGGCTATGGACCAAAGGCGCGGAACAGGATGGATCTGTTCATGCCAGAGACGACACCAAAAGGGTGTTTGGTCTTTGTGCATGGCGGTTACTGGATGGCCTTTGACAAAAGCAGCTGGTCCCATTTGGCGGCAGGCGCGTTGGCGCAGGGTTGGGCTTGTGCGATGCCGTCCTATACAATTGCGCCCGAGGCGCGGATCACCGACATGACAGGTGAGATCGCTGTGGCAGTACAAACGGTCTCGGCCATGATCGCGGGGCCGATTGTGGTGAGCGGCCATTCCGCAGGCGGGCATTTGTCCGCGCGCATGGGATGCACGGATATGCCCGCAGGGGTGGCAAGCCGGGTGCGCCGTGTTGTCCCCATCTCACCCCTGGCGGATTTGTCGCCGCTGCTGGAAACCGAAATGCGCGATCAACTGTGGTTGGACGAGGAAGAAGCCTCAAGCGAAAGCCCTGCGTTACACAGCCTGCGCCCCACCTGTCAGGCCCATGTCTGGGTGGGCGGACATGAACGCCCCGCCTTTTTGTGGCAAGCCCGCACATTATCTGAGGAATGGAATTGTCCTTGGACGGTCGCCCCGGACAAGCACCACTTTGACGTGATAGATGATCTGGAAAATCCCGGATCAGCCCTGATCGCCGCCTGTCTGGACAAGCTTTAACGCACCCGACGCAGGTCAGGTATTAAGAGTTCGCGTGCATCCGTTCGATATAAGCGCGCATTTCTTCGGCTTCGTGGCGGGCATCGCGCAGCCCTTCCATGGCAGCGCGCAACTCTGCCTCGGTTTGCGAGATTTGGTTGGTCAGCTCTGCCTCGCGCTGTTCCAGATACAAGATCGCCTGATCGCGCACTTCTTCCGCCTCGTGCAATGATTGCGCCAACTGGTCCATTTCGGCCATATCGCCGCCCGCAACACGGGTAAACCGATGTACCAACCAATAAGCGAACCAGCCCAAGGCAAAGGCCAACAGCAGAATGATCGCGGTCACGATGATAAATTCCGTGCGGTTCATGGGCGCATCCTGTCAGTCGTCATTGATTTTGCTCTGGGCGTGCCTTGGCCCGGCGTGTCTTTTCGGTAGGAGCAACCGACGGGCTGGTGTCGGCTGAAAAATCGGGCGTGCCGCTGGCGCTTGGTGCCGTGGCAACAGAAGTATCCGCAGCAGGCTGTTCGGGGGTTGGGGCCGCGTCTGTTGCTGGCGCCGCAGCCGTCGCGTTGTCTGGCTCTGTGCCTGTTGTCGTGTCTGGTGCTGCATCCGGCGCCGTGTCTGACGCCGTGTCTGACGCGGGTGCTTGCACCGCTTCGCCAGCATCTGCCGCAGGGTCAACCGCTGCAGGGATTGTATCCTCTGGGATGGCCTGCTCGGGGTTTAATGCCACTGACGCTGACGCAGGCTCTAACAACGTAAATTCAATCCGGCGATTGGCCTCGCGCCCCAGATCGGTTTTGTTATCCCCCAATGGAATGGCCTCGCCGTAGCCTTTGGCGATCATGCCAGACACGTCCACCTGACGACCTTGCAGCGCCACCAAAACCGCCTCGGCGCGGGCTTGGCTGATCGACAAGTTGCCTTGTTCGGATCCTTGCGAATCTGTGTGACCCGCGATTTCCATCTTGACCGCCGGGCAGCGGCGAAGGGCCACTGACAGCGCATCCATCACAGGATCAGTCGCGGCATCAATTTCGGTCGACCCAGGCTTGAACCCGATCTTTTGTCTGGCCAGAATTTGTTGCACGTCGCCCAAACATTCCTGCGGCGTTGGCAGTGCTGCAAGCGGATCAAGGGTCTTGTCATAGGTGACCTCCACCTTGAATGCCTTGCCCTGACCCAGCTTTTCCGACAGAATCTGACTGATGCGGGTCTTGCCGATTGCCGATCCCGTCACTCCTTGGACCAGCACTACGTCGGACCGCACGACCAAACTGCCATGGACCAACTCACCCAAGGACTGAAGTCCGGCCAACACCCTGACAGGCCAGCCGTCGGGCAATTCAGGGTCCAACCGCGCCGCCAGATAAACGTTTTCACTGCCAAATTCAGCTTTGGCAAAGCTTTCAACCACGTCGCGCTGGATCTTGTCCGTCAGGCGGCCGCGCAACTCTACCCTGCCCGTGTCTTTTGCCAATACCGCGGTAAACTCTGCCGGGCCAGCTGCAGTGACCGTTTCTTTCTTTTCCAAAGTCGAGTTGATCGAAAAGACATCAGGCAGCGACGATTCCAATTCGCCCACGACCCGGTCAAATTCTGCCTGAGTGACGTCCACCCCGGCAAGCAAGGTCACATCGGCGTCTTTGAACGTGATGGAGCCGCTGTTCAATTGTGCCACCGCCTTGATTCCGATTGACGCGGCATCCCCCCATGACGGGGTCGGCACGCCCAACCCGATCACGCAATCGGGCTTTTCGTTGATCCCCGCCTCACCTGCCGCGGCCAGAATTTTGGCGCGGGCGCGTTCGGTATCGGCTGAACAGGCATCAAACTGGACCGCGCCCGCTGATTTGACAAACCGCAATGTAAACGGCGTCAGCACGGGGCGCGGGGCTGAAACATCAATCGTCACCCGCACACCTTCGGGTTTCGTTTGATTTAGCTGCGCCTCAAAACCGCGTTTTTCCGCCTCGGAATTGGCAATCGCGGTAATCAAAACCCGGTCGGCGGCAACAGATATTTTTGACCTCGGCAACAGGGCCAGCGCGTCGACAGCATAGCTTAGCGCTTCATTCCAACCCGTAGGTGCAGGAAAGCTGGCCGTTTCGATCATTTCCATCAACTGAATTTCCGGCATAAGGCCTTGGGCCGTCTCTATCAGGCCCGCCTCGTCCGTTTCTGCGGGCATAAGACCGATCATCTGGATGCCATCATCGTTGCGCAGCATCTCTAGCGAAAAGCGGGGCGCCTCTACGGCCTTGACCGGGGTGACTTCCAGCTCGTCGCGCACGCGCGAAGATTCCACCATGCCGCTGACGACATTGACGATCCGGTAGCGTGCCGCCTCATTCGGGGCCGTACCGATCAGCTTAACCTGAAGCCCGTCGGCCTTTACTTCCGCCCAGATGATTCCATCGGACAGCAACCGCGTGGTGACCGTCGCCGCCGTCACCCGCTCTATCAATACCGCAGCGCCCCAAGCAATTAGCACCGACAAAATCGCTGCGAAAACAAAGGCTAAGGGAACCAAAACCACAGGTTTCAGCAGCATTGCGGGGGACAGGCGCGGTACATTCAACACGGGGGAATTATTCTTCTTCAGGGGCCATTTCAGGGGTGCGCCCGTATGCGCCTTGGTCTGCTTAGTGCGCCACGCCTTTGGGATCAATCAAAGGAACGCCGCTATGGCAAGAAATAGCGCAGGAACCAGCCCGGCATTTCGGTTTTCGCGGAATATCTTCAGACAGGACGCCGGGTCATCGGTGTTCAACCGGGTCAATTGCAGCGCCATATGCCAGCCAAAGGCCCAGACGCCCACAAGCGCCACAAGAATCGAGGTCAAGCTGCGCCCAGTTGGCACCATCGCCAAGACGATCGCGGCCGCCATCAGGCTGACCGTTCCGACCACAAAGCCACGCAGCCAAAGGCGCGAGCGCGTCCCAAACAGTCGCGCCGTCGACTTCACCCCGATCAGCGCGTCATCCTCGGTGTCTTGATGCGCATAAATCGTATCGTAATACAGCGTCCAAACGATGCCACTTAGGTAAAGCAAAACTGCAGGCCAGCCGACTTGGCCTTGATGCGCAGCAAACGCCAGCAGCACGCCCCAGTTAAAGGCAAGACCCAGAAACAGTTGCGGCCACCAAGTGAACCGTTTGGCAAAAGGATAGATGACCACAAGACCAACCGATGCGACCCCTAGCGTGATGGCAAGGCTGTTATAGCTCAACAGGATCAAACCCGCGATCAGCGCCTGCACCCCCATCCAGATTACCGCACGGCGCACTGTGACCTGCCCGGATGGCAAGGGC
Organism: Rhodobacterales bacterium; assembly: GCA_013298675.1. GTDB lineage: Bacteria > Pseudomonadota > Alphaproteobacteria > Rhodobacterales > Rhodobacteraceae > JAAFU01. The sequence goes on from JAAFIJ010000034.1 coordinate 13,478, forward strand.
CTGCTGCGCGTGCGCGCAACAGCCGCATCAATATCGCGGTCCGTGATGTCGTTCCATGTACACCCCGCTCCGCGCATCAAGAACGCACCAACCGCGCATGACAGCGCCAACCAAAGGTCCCAACCCCGAAACCCGCCGCTTTGAGCCGCCAGCGCGATGCCCCAAAGGCAAGGTATATACAGCAACCATGTGCCAATCGGACGATCAGCCCTGCTCAGCCGCAGATAGGGACGCGTGGCGATGGGCGCAAATCGGTCTACCCAATTTCCCGCGGGTGCATCAGAAACGCGCACGCCATCAATAGAAACGCGCGCAGCCTCTGGCAATTGCGATGGCTCAGACATAGGTTCACGCTCATGACAGATGCAAAAATCAGACTCTTTGTAGATCAGCCACTGGCTCTGGGGCAAGCCGTCGCAGTGTCGGCAGATCAGGCGAACTATTTGTTCAATGTGATGCGACTGACCAAAGGGGCGTTTGTACTGCTGTTTAACGGTCGCGACGGCGAATGGCGTGCCGAAGTTGCCGAGACGGGCAAACGTGGTGGGATATTGCTGCCGCAGGCGCAAACTGCTGCGCTGCGCCTTCCACCCGATCTGTGGTTGATGTTCGCCCCAATTAAAAAGGCGCGCACTGATTTCATCGTCGAGAAAGCTGTCGAAATGGGGGCAGC
>JAAFIJ010000340.1:0-2249 GCA_013298675.1 Rhodobacterales bacterium
GTCGCGCGGACGGTGTCTAGGTCTTGGCCCAATGCGTGCCCAAACACATAAACCCAACTGGGCACCATAAAGGCCAAGGCAACGGCTGACAGGGTCATCGACCAATGGTGTTCGGTTCCACTGTGTGAGGCGCCTTTGCCAATGGCTCGTTTGCGGGCAGTGAGATAACGCATAATATTGCCCCTTTACACGATCACGATGGTCAGAATGGTCAGCAGCACCGATCCGATAACACAGCCCCAGCCCAGACGCTCTGCTGTTTTGATATCAAGCCCGTGGCCTGCATCAAAATACAGGTGCCGTAGCCCGGCGAGGTAGTGATACCAAACCGCCCAAGCAGAGCCAGTAAACACCAGATCACCAAACCAGCTGGTCGCAACCCAATTTGCCGTAGAAAAAGCCTCCGGCGAAGTTGCCGCAGCCAGCAGCCACCAAACAGCAAGGGCCACACCGACGATCAGCGCGTTGCCAGTGATGCGCGTCAGGATCGACGAAACAGCGGTCATCTGAACCCGGTAAATCTGCAAATGCGGCGAAAGCGGGCGCGCGACTCTTTTGACTTCGGCCATGACAGGCTTCCTTTTCGACGTGGCATTGTTTCGGGCAGCGCAGCCTTTTTTGGCAGTTGCCTGAACCCTGTTGGAAATCAGAATACTCTCTCCCGCTTAAATAACGGCTAATTCTACGATGTCACCTGTTAGGATGTCGCATTTGGGCAGCGTTTGCGCTCACACCAAAGATATTATCTGTTTGTGATCACAATTTTTCCGCACGTGATCACAAACTAATTTGTGCTTTCCCAAAGTCTGACCAGATCGACCGCATACTCGGTACAAAGTGTGATAGACTCGGCTTGCGGATCGTAAAACGCATTTGCCTCGCCACAGGTTTCGACCTTTACGTCAACCCAATTTGGCAAAGCGTACCGGTTGTTCAATTCCGCCACTTCTTGCGCCAAAATGGCCCACAGTGGATCATTGGATGGGACGTCAACCAGCCGCAAACCTTTTGATCCTGTGACGGGCGCCAAATCCTGCAACATCGCACCCCATGAATCGGTCGCCAGTTGAAACTCATCTTCACATTTTTCAGCACGCTCTGGGGGCAACTCCAACTCACTGGCATCGTCGCCACGCATTTCCGGACTGGCCCCGTAAAACAGACAGACCAGATTGTAATAGCGTTGCAGATCAAGACTATGCTCATCCCAATACGGTGTTTCAGCACCCGTCGCTTCGGCCTCGGCTGCGTACAAACGGTAAGCATTGGCAGTGTCATAGACCAGCGCTGTTGCGGCGTCTTCGTCCCAAACCTCATGGATCAAAAGAGTTGAAAGCGTATCGGCCGCGTCTTCTTCACGCCCAAGCACCGCCAACTGTAATTGATCAATCATCGCATGGCCAAGTTCGTGATAAAACGTTGCGATCACATTAGAGGTCACAAATTGGGCTGCGGCGGGATCTTGCGGCATGTCAAAGGTTTCGCCAGCAGCAGGAAAGCAAATAAGCGACAACCCGACCGAGAGACAAAGAAAGCGCGACCAGACCTTCATAACTCCCCCGGAACCTTCATGACTTCCTCGTGTTTTGCCGAAACCGACATGACTTAGAGTGGCATTAACGCCCAATAGTCCAAGTCCAGCAATACCTCTGGCATGTATTTGCCATCAGCATCGCGCAGCACGGTAGAACTGCCCTTGGTTGCCACCAGACGCAACCGAACCGCGCCCACTCCGGGCGCGCTTGTTGTCGCGCGGTCAAGCACTTCGGACCAAGCCCGCACCGTATCACCTGCAAAACAAGGATTCACATGGGTGCCCGCGTTCAAAGCCACGATCATCTGCGCATTGGCCAGCCCATTGAACGACAGCGCGCGCGCCAAAGAGATCACATGCCCGCCGTAAATCAGCCGCTTGCCATCGGCACGTTGCGTTGCGTCAAAATGCACCTTGGCGGTGTTTTGCCATAACCGCGTCGCCAACATATGCTCGGCCTCTTCGATCGTGACGCCATCAACGTGATCAATCACCTCGCCCGGTATGTAGTCGCCCCAACGGTGCGGCTCACCACTCTGTGCGAAGTCATATCGTGTGAAATCAAGGCCCTGTGGGATGATCAATTGCAACGGCGCAACCGACTTTGCCAAGTCGGGGACGATAGGCGTTGGCGCGGCTGAGGTGACATCGCGTTTGCGCACCATCACCCAGCGGACATAGTCCAGCACGGCCGTTCCCATCTGATTATGCCCAA
>JAAFIJ010000340.1:2259-2874 GCA_013298675.1 Rhodobacterales bacterium
AACCGGGGCCAACCAGCGCCCCTCGGCATAGCCCAAATTCGCAATCGCGTTCAGGCTGATGTCTGGTACGGTTTTGCCGAACACGGTGTGAAAGGCAATCAGATCATCCATTGGGGCCGCGGCAAGTCCGCAGTTGCACGCGAATTCATCACTGGAAAACAAGGCCGAGCGGGCGGGATAAAGGGCGTGATAAAGCGCGCGCTCGCCACCTGAAACCGTGCGCGGAACAGCGTGAACGATCACCTGACCAACGCGGTAATCTTCAAAAAATCGACCGGCGTTGGTTTTCATTGCTCGCCCAGCTTGGTTTCGGGCGTATAATCACCCGGCACCTCTTTCACGACGGCCTGACCACAGCGCATCACCCCGCGCGCAGCATCAAAGGCATAGGTCGGATCGCCTTGCAGCGCCCACCCCTTGTTCAATGCCGCTGTCACCTTGTGACAAAAGGCGCTGGTGTCATCGTCTGACAGAAAACGGTACAGTTTCATTGCGTTACCCAAATGGAGAATAGCCAAGCCACGTATGGACATATGTGATCACACCGAACACGAAGACCGATGCGCCCAGATAAATCACATCATTGCGAACGGGCCCTGCGTCAGGCCGCACCCA
>JAAFIJ010000341.1 GCA_013298675.1 Rhodobacterales bacterium
TCCAATGGGGAATGTTGGGCAGATGTGAGATGTCGACCGTGATCAGATCCATCGACACACGACCAACCAAGGGGCAGGGGGTGTCGCCATCCCACAAGATCGCGTGGTTCGACAATGTGCGCGGCAATCCATCCGCATAGCCTGCCGCTAATACTGCAATCAGCGAAGGTGCCTCTGCAATCCATGTACAGGAATACCCAACAGGATCGCCCGCAGCGACCGTTTGCGTTTGAACGACCGGTAGCGAAAGACGCACCACGGGCAGTGCCGCCTCATAGGGGGAGCCGCCATATAGACCAATGCCCGGACGGGTCAGGTCAAAATGATACTTCGGCCCCAACATGATGCCGCCTGTCGCGGCCAACGACCGGGGCACCCCGGTGCCATCCGTCATGGCATGAAACATCGCCAGTTGTCCCTCGTTCAGGGCGTGGTCCGGCTCATCCGCGCAAGCAAGATGCGACATCAGCAGTTCTGGCCCCGCCTCAAGCACAAAGGGGGCCGTTGCCTCCCATTCGCTGTCAGACATGCCAAGTCGGTTCATGCCCGTATTTAATTGCACGCCAAAGGAATGCCCAGGCAACGCCTCTAGATGGCGGGTCACTTGCCCTATGGAATTCAACATTGGCGTCAGATCAAGGTCGTTGATCATCTCTGTGTCGCCCGCCATATGGCCAGACAGCACGCAAATCTGCGGTCCGGGCCCAAGGCTTTGGCGCACCACAGCGCCTTCTTCAGCGGCGGCTACGAAAAACCGCCGCGCACCTGCCTGGGCCAAGGCGCGCGACACGCGGTGCGCGCCCAAGCCATAAGCGTTGGCCTTGACCACCGCAGAAGTTTGCACACCGGACGCAGACGCTTTATCAAGCGCCCGCCAGTTGGCAGCGATTGCGTCCAGATCAATGGTTAGATTTGCTGTGGCCATGGCGCGTTTTTGACAATCTTGCCTGCTGGGTCAAGGGGAATCCCCGCGCGCGACAAATCTTGGCGCGCTTGTGGCTTCTTAATGTGAAGTTCTGCTTAAATCGATATGCGCCCAACACTTTGCGTATGATTACACAATGCAAAGACGTGCTGCCTATAGATCTTTTGCAGGTAAATGGGGGCGATCAAAAGCCCACATCGCCATTTCCCTGATTGCCGCCCTGCCACGCCCGGGCAAGGTTGCCAAAGCGGGTAAAGCGGCCCTCAAACGACAGTTCTACCGACCCAATCGGACCATGGCGTTGTTTGCCGATGATCACCTCGGCCTTGCCATGAACCTGTTCCATGACGGCCTGCCACTCTGCCATTTTGGCCAGCTCGTGATCGCCGGGCTTTTCGCGCTCTTTATAGTATTCATCGCGGTATACGAACATAACGACGTCTGCGTCCTGCTCAATCGAACCCGATTCCCGCAAGTCTGACAGTTGCGGCCGTTTGTCGTCGCGGCTTTCCACCTGACGCGACAGCTGCGACAGTGCTATGACGGGGATATGCAATTCTTTGGCGATGGCCTTCAGGCCTTGGGTGATTTCGGACACTTCTTGCACCCGGTTTTCTTTGGAAGACCCTTTCAACAGCTGCAAATAGTCGATCACCAGCACATCAAGCCCATGCGTTCGTTTCAGGCGGCGCGCGCGTGCCGCGACCTGAGAGATCGGCAAGGCGGGTGTGTCGTCGATGTACAGAGGGCAGCTTTCCAACGCTTTGGCCGCATCGACGAAACGGCGAAATTCAACCTCTGTCATGTCGCCGCGACGAATTTGCTCGGACGGCACTTCGGACGCTTCAGACAAAATTCGGGCCGCCAACTGCTCGGCGCTCATCTCAAGGCTGAAGAACCCGACGACCCCGCCCTCGACCGCGCCGTCATGCCCGTCATGGGTGCGACCGCGCTTATAGGCTTTGGCAATATTGAACGCGATGTTTGTGGCAAGTGAGGTTTTGCCCATCGACGGACGGCCCGCAAGGATGAGCAAATCGGACGGGTGAAGGCCGCCCAGTTTCTTATCCAGATCGATCAGCCCGGTGGAAATACCCGACAGGCCGCCGCCCCGCTGATAGGCAGCGTTAGCGGTGTTCACCGCCTCAACAGCTGCTTTCAAAAACGATTGGAACCCGCGCTCGGCCACACCTTGTTCGCCCAGTTTGTAAAGGCGCTGTTCGGCCTCAACAATCTGCTCTCGCGGCTCTGAGATCACATCAACTTTGCCAGCCTTGGCCGAAATATCGCGACCAAGTGCGATCAGTTCACGCCGTACCGATAAATCATAGATCATCTGGGCATAGTCGCGCGCAGCAAAGGCCGAAATTGCGGCCCCTGCCAGACGCACCAGATAGGCAGCACCACCCAGTTCCTTCAGTCCGTCATCATCTTCAAAAAACGGCTTGAGCGTGACAGGCGAGGCGAGCGCGTTCTTTTGAATCCGATTCGCCGCCTTCTCAAAGATGCGCTGGTGGACTGGGTCGTAAAAATGCTCGGCCTTCACCAAGGCCGCAATGCGGTCATAGACATCATTATTGGTCAGAATGGCACCAAGAAGCTGTTGTTCCGCTTCGATGTTTTGGGGCAAGCCATCGCTTTCATTGGCGAGCGTAGGTAGAAGAGTTCGGATTGCTGCGACTTCGTTCATCTTATCACCCTCGTGCTTCGCACACTCTAATAGGCCAAAAGCCTATTGCCGCAACCGGGGAAACTTGGTGGATAAGTCACCGCCGATTGTGCTCAAATTGGTGTTTGTTGCGCAAAGCATACCAAATATTGATCTTTGATACACACATTTTGCGAACGCTCGGCGAATACGCGATTCTTTGGGGTGTTATCCCCAATTCATCCCCCGATCTGTCCACAGATATTATAGCCCGACAAACCA
>JAAFIJ010000342.1 GCA_013298675.1 Rhodobacterales bacterium
GCGGGTGGTCGCGGTGGACAGTGATCCTGCAAAGCTGGTGCTCGCCGCCCGACTTGGCGCCGCGGTGACCGCCCAAGCCGTCCCTGATCTTGCGCGCGATTGGCCTGTCGCAGACCGTGCCCATGCCACGATCAACTTTGCGCCGACCCCCCGCACTTGGGATGCCATGATGGCGGCAACGAAACCATTGGGCCGGATCGTCGCAGCGGCCATGGTGTCTGAACCCGTCCCTTTGGTTCAGGAATGGCTGACGTGGACCGGTGTCACCATCACGGGAACGTCGGTCGGCACGCGCGCGCAAATGCGCGATCTTATGGCGCAACAAGCAGCCACACCGCTGCATTCGGTGATAGAGCGGATCACGCTTGAGGGGGCGTCAGATGCCCTTTCTGCGTTGGCGGCGGGTCAGGCCAAGGGGCGGTTTTGCATCATCTACTAATTGAGCGAGACTGAAATCCGCACGCAATCGCATCACTTTTTGCATCGGCGAAAGTCAGTGCGCATTTTGGGCAGGCAATTCAACTTTTGCCGGATGATTGCGCTAAGTTGTAAATGTACTATTTTTAGGAAGTTTTCTGCGCAAAATTCGCAGCTTTTAGCAGCTTATTACAGTTAAATGAACGCCGGGCGGAATAGTGCCTTGGCGGGCTAAAGGTCTTTTGTTTGGCGGGCATGGGCCGTATATGAAGGTGCTCGCGTCTGATGACGATGAGTCGCGCATTTGCGCTGCATGCAGATCAAGGATTACCTGAGCGATGTCGATATTCTCAAGCCTCTTTTCCTCTGACATGGCCATCGACCTTGGTACCGCAAATACTCTGGTCTATGTGCGCGGCAAGGGCATCGTTTTGAACGAGCCTTCGGTTGTCGCCTATCATGTCAAGGACGGCAAAAAGCAGGTTCTGGCCGTCGGTGAGGACGCGAAATTGATGTTGGGGCGGACGCCCGGCACAATTGAAGCCATTCGTCCGATGCGCGACGGGGTTATCGCGGATTTCGACAGTGCTGAAGAAATGATCAAGCATTTCATCCGCAAGGTGCACAAGCGTACCACCTTTTCAAAGCCCAAGATCATCGTCTGTGTGCCTTATGGTGCTACGCCCGTTGAAAAGCGCGCGATCCGTCAGTCTGTGTTGTCCGCAGGCGCGCGTCGCGCGGGTCTGATCGCAGAGCCAATTGCAGCAGCCATTGGCGCGGGCATGCCCATCACCGATCCTACCGGCAACATGGTAGTTGATATTGGCGGTGGTACAACCGAGGTGGCCGTTCTGTCGCTGGGGGATATCGTTTACGCGCGCTCTGTCCGCGTTGGCGGCGACCGGATGGATGAGGCGATCATCAGCTATTTGCGCCGGCATCAAAACCTGCTGATCGGCGAATCTACGGCAGAGCGGATCAAAACCTCTATCGGGACTGCGCGGATGCCTGACGACGGGCGCGGTGCGAGCATGACCATTCGCGGACGCGATTTGCTCAATGGCGTGCCAAAGGAAACTGAAATCAATCAAGCACAAGTGGCCGAGGCGCTTTCGGAACCTGTTCAGCAGATTTGCGATGCGGTGATGCAAGCCTTGGAAACCACGCCGCCGGACTTGGCCGCAGACATCGTGGACCGTGGGGTCATGTTGACCGGTGGTGGCGCATTGCTGGGTGATCTCGACCTTAGCTTGCGCGAGCAAACCGGGCTTTCCATCTCTGTCGCGAATGAGCCGTTGAATTGTGTTGCTTTGGGGACCGGCAAGGCGCTGGAATACGAAAAGCAACTGCGTCACGTGATTGATTACGACAGCTAAGTTCTGTCTTTGGGACAAGGCGTATAAGACGGCTTGTCCAGTCAGGACTGGCCCTCCATCTAAGATTGGCCCTCCATTCAAGACAGGCCGCCCATGGCAAGAAATCGTGTAGATCCAGAAGAGTTTTCCCGCCCGCTTCGCCGCGTTTTGGTGGGCCTGCTTGTCTTGATTCTGCTGCTGTTGTTCATGGGGTGGCGCATCGACAGCCCGCGCGTCGAACGATTCAGGTCCGCTTTGGTGGATCGGTTTGTCCCGTCTTTTCAATGGGCGATGGCACCGGTGACATGGACCACTGATGTTGTGGGCGACTTTCAGTCATACTCACGACTTTTAGAGCAAAATCAGCAGCTTCGCGAAGAATTAAAACAGATGAAAGCCTGGAAAGAGGCTGCTCTTCAACTGGAACAAAAGAACGCACGCCTGCTTGATCTGAACCAAGTCAGGCTTGACCCCAAACTGACACATATCACCGGTGTCGTGTTGGCAGACAGCGGCAGCCCGTTTCGCCAGTCGGTATTGCTGAATGTCGGCAACCGCGACGGCATCGTTGACGGTTGGGCCACGATGGATGGGATCGGCCTTGTGGGCCGCATATCGGGCGTAGGCCAACAAACCAGTCGTGTTGTCTTGTTGACTGACAGCAATAGCCGCTTGCCAGTGACCGTCAACCCGTCGGGACAACGGGCACTGCTGACAGGTGACAATTCAGACTTGCCACCGCTGGAGTTTCTTGAAGACACCAGCACTATTCGCCCTGGCGATCAGGTGCTGTCTTCGGGTGATGGTGGAATTTTTCCGGCGGGGCTTCCTGTGGGGGTAGTGGTCAAGGATTCGGAAGACCGCTTGCGGGTCCGTTTGACCGCAGATTATGATCAGTTACAGTTCTTGCGGGTTTTACGCAGCCATCAGGTCGAACCAATCACCGACGCGGGCGCATTGATTGCAGCCCCCCCGGTTCAAGGCCCGCCCCGCCCGCCCGTCACGCCAGAGCCGAGCGGAGATAGCAATGGTTGATCCCGCAACAACCAACATCTGGATTCACCGCATTCTATTTGTCGTGA
>JAAFIJ010000343.1 GCA_013298675.1 Rhodobacterales bacterium
GAGCCTCGGTAAGGTCCGGCGCTCGACGATATGGCAGGGAAAAAGGCGGGTTTCGGGGGGGCGAGCCGGGTCATCGAAGCTTTCGGCAATCAGGTCGACGGCGGCGGTGACGATAGCTTTGAAGGGTTGGTGGATGGTGGTCAGGCCGATATTGGCCCAGCCCGCCATCTCCATGTCGTTCAGCCCGATAAGGCCAAGATCCTCAGGCACCAGCAACCCCGCATCTGCCGCCGCTGATAGCGCCCCAATCGAGAGCACATCGTCGGCACAGAAATAACCTTCGGCGTAGTGGCCTTGCAAAAGGCGGGCCATTTCAGCGCGCCCAGCCTCGAAACTGTAGGCTCCGGCAAAGCTTGCAGTCACGCTCACGCCGCCCTGACTAGCCCCGGCACGAAAGCCTGCCAGGCGGTCTTGCGTGGTCGAGGCGCCTTCAGGCCCGCCAACAAAACCCAGCCGCCGGTAGCCACGCGCCAGCAGCGCTTCGGCTGCCATGCGACCCGCAGCGGCGTTGTCAATCCCGACGAGATGAACATCCGTAGCCGTCGTCACGCGCCCAAACGCATGGACCACAGGCACCCCGGCCTGACGAAAGGCGCGGGCAAAGTCGTCGGGCACGTGCGACGAGGCGATGATCACACCATCCACCGAATATTGCCGCAAAAGCCGGGCCGAGCGGGCGGGGTCGGTCTCATCCGAAAGGTTCAAGAGAAGCGGGCGCAGGCCACGATCTTGGATGGCACGGGTGAAGAGGTCGAAGATCTGCAAGAAGGCCGGGTTGTGGAAGTTGTTCGACACCAGCCCAACAAGCTGTGTGCGACGGGTTGTCAGGCTGCGGGCCAGCATGTTGGTGCTGTAGCCAAGCTCTTCCGCCGCCTTCTCGATCTTGGCGCGGGTCTTGGGTGAGACTGACGCACCAGGCGTAAAGGTCCGCGACACCGCGGCCCGCGATACCCCAGCCCGTTCCGCAACGTCTTTCAGCGTGATTGCCATCTGGTCCTGCGAGGGGCGAAAATGCCCCATTACAAAGCCTATTAGCAGTGAAAGGGCTTGTCACGCCTTGCGGCCTTTCAAATCCGGTCAGACAGAACTGGGCCGGGCAACCCGCGCCTTGGATCAAGCCGAAGGAATGTCCTCTACCGCATACCAAATCGGAAGTCCCCGTTCCCGAGCGATACGCACATCATTGTCTGCGCCGACCGAGGTACCTGCCAAACGAAGCACTCCGTCGCACTTTGCCAAAAGCCGATGGGCTGTCGGGTGCATCACAGCGTCATAGCTTGCGCTGCCCGGCGCTCCGCCGCCTGCGCCGCGCAAGATCGGCAGGGCGGCCCATTCGCCGATCATCGGGACATGGCCCTTTTGGAAGATAGGCCAGGCGGCGGCCTCAAGCACAGTGAGGTTGGCGGCCATCTTCTGCCGGTCGTCCCCGGTGCCAGACCGGTAAGGGCCAGCGATCAAGATCATCAAGGGTACGGACATATGCGTGATTCCTTTTCAACTAAGCCACTTTCCTTGCATGGCTTGCCGATTCGTGCAATAACATGCAATAATGTGCAGTGAGGCAGGGATGCTGACAACGCAACGCAAGGCGATGCTTCTAGAACGGCTGTCTCGCGATGGGCGCTTGGTCGCTTCGGATCTGGCGGCCGATCTTGACGTGTCAGAGGACACGATCCGCCGCGATCTGAACGATCTGGCGGCTGAGGGGCGGCTGGTCCGAGTGCATGGCGGGGCGCTTCCGGCCTCTCCCACTCATGTGCCGCTTGCCCGGCGGCAATTGATGCAGACGCCGGAAAAGGCACGGCTTGGCAAGGCGGGCGCACAACTAATCCAGCGGGGGCAAGTGGTTATTGTGGACGGCGGCACTACGCATCTGGCGCTGGTCGCGGCGCTGCCGTTGGACCTGCACTGCACCATCGTCACTCACAGCCCCGGCATCGCCGCAGCATTGGAGCCCTTTCAGCGGGTTGAGGTGATCCTGTTCGGCGGGCGCCTGTTCCGGCATTCGATGGTGGCACTGGGGGCGGCAACAGTCGCGGGCTATAGCGGGCTTCGGGCAGACCTGTGTTTTCTAGGGGTAACGGGGGTTCACCCAGAGGCCGGGTTGACCACGGGGGACGCAGAGGAGGCGGCGCTGAAACACGGGATGCTTCGGGCGGCCGCCGAGGTGGTCGTGCTGGCGACGCCAGACAAGATCGGGACGGTCAGCCCTTGGGGCGTGGCCGGGCTGGATCGGATATCGCGCCTTGTGACCCAGGGCGACCGACCAAACTGGTTGCCGCCGGGGGTAGAGCATTCGGATGGGTGATCCAAATTCCTTGCTCAGGAAATTCATTCATACATCCTGACGGATGCGCGCGTTTGACGGGTCGAATGAGCTTTCTTCGGTGACCACAGCGTCCCATTCCGTCAGCTCGATATTCACTTTCAGTTTCTGGCCCGGTTCGGCCAAGGTGGTGGGGACATATCCCATGCCGGTCAGTCCGTCTCAGACGCCGAGAACCTTTCGAACCACATGGCGGCGCGAGCCAACTGTGCCAATCTCAGCATAACCAGCCGCCCTGAAGGACGGAAGAAACCCGCTGAAGCGGTAGCTGGGGCTTTCGGGGTCCACCGGATAAGCCTCAATCGCGGTGGCACCTTCGCTGGCCGCGTGAGTTTCGGCTGCGGTCAGAAGGGCGGCGAGGCCAGATTGCTTGCGGTGATCGTTGCGGATGAAGAAGCAGGTCAGCGACCAGAGGCCGGGCTCTGCTTCGGTGGTACTGAGGCTTTTGCCGAACAAGGGGCGGGGCGCGATGGAGCACCATGCGACGGGCTCGCCCTGATCGTAGCCAAGAATGCCGACAGGCCTGCG
>JAAFIJ010000344.1 GCA_013298675.1 Rhodobacterales bacterium
GTCACATTCATAGGCGCGGGTTTCCACGGGGTCATCGATCACCCCATCGGGGGGCAAAACCGACCTTAACTGTGCGACGATCGCCGCTTTGCGCCCCAGGATGGCGACATTGGGAACTGGCATCTCCATGTACAACCCCGCGCGCAACCGTAAAATCTGGTAAAGTAATTTGACCAATATTGACGCCAATTTTGAGGAATGACAAGCAAAACCGCCCCAGCTATGATTGCGTTATGGACAGTATTTTGCCGCTTGGCCCGTTTCGCCTGATCGATGCCATTGCTTTGGGATTCACGCTTTTGGCGTGGTTTGGCATTGGGTGGTTGATTGAGCACCCACCCGCCAGCCGCCCCTCGGTCTGTGAGATCATGAAAGAATACCGGCGTGAGTGGATGCGCCAGTTCATCACCCGCCAGCCGCGGATATTTGATGCCAGCATGATCGACAACCTGCGCCAAGGCACCGCCTTTTTTGCCAGCGCGTCGATGATCGCCATTGGCGGCGGCGTCGCCCTGATTGGCAATCCGGCTGCGGTGATCGGCATTGCGCGTGACCTGACGCTGCCGGAGCAATCCGTTGGCTTTCAGGCGCGCGTCTTGCTTGTTGTAATGTTTTTGGCCAATGCGTTGCTGAAATTCATCTGGGCGCACCGGTTGTTTGGCTATTGCGCCATCGTCATGTCTGCGGTGCCCAATGAGTTGGATCACCCCATGGTTAACATCCGCGCCCAACAAGCAGCCGAGATCAACATCACGGCCGCCAAAAGCTTTAACCGTGGCCTCCATTCCATTTACTTCGCCTTGGGGTCGATCGCCTGGCTTTTGGGGTCCTACGCGCTTATTGTGGCGATCGTGCTAACCTCGGGCGTATTACTGCGGCGTGAATTTGCGTCAAAGTCGCGCGAAGTTATTCTGCGGAACGTCTGAACCGCCCCTCGACCAACCACGCCCCGATCGCCAAAGCGGCGGCCAACATCAACAGCATCCAGCCCGGCACCAAAGGTTGCACGCGCAGATCTGTGGTCACATACGCGCCGCGAGGTGTGATGCCGATCCAACCGCGCCCAAAGGCCGGGCGACCCTGCCGAACAACACGCAGATCTGGCGTGCCCTGCTCAAGCCGCAAAACCCCGCCATTGCTTGCCGCGGCTATGGGTGCCAAAATGTCTGGTGTGGCCAGTGTTTCCACAAATTCTCGGGGTGCGGCTGGCCCCATGGCCACCACCCGTTCAAGGTCATCTTGCGCCAGTCGGTACAGCCCCAGATCAGACGCCTTGATATCCACAGCATACCGACCGGGCGATTGCTTGGTCATCGTCAGGTCGCGTGTTGTGCCATCTGGGTTGGTCACGGTCAGATCACCGGGCGGGGTTTCGGCCATGCTGCGCCGCGTGATGGACAAGACATCACCTTTGGCAACGGCATTCAGCGCCTCTTCCTCTAGTTCCGGTTCTTTTAGCATCCAGTGGGCCAAGCGGCGCAGCAGTTCCAACTGCGGGCCGCCGCCCTCATAGCCACGGCCCCACAGCCATGCCTGATCAGATGCCAAGACGGCCACGCGCCCCTCGTCAACCCTGTCAACGATCAACAACGGTCGATCCCCCGCACCCGACATCAGGACCTGACCGGCAATGGGTGTCACGTCAATCATGCGAAACCAGCGCCCCCAACCGCCCGGCGGTGCCAGCGCCTCAAGCCCCTCTGTCACCGGGTGTCGATGGCCAAGTTCTGTAAGCGCGGGGCGAAAACCCTGTTCAATCACGCGTGAGGTGGGTTCCACTGGCAAAATCTGGGCAAGTGGTGACCGCCAAAGGCTGTCAACGCCGCCAAATTCAGGACCCGATGCCACCAGAACCGTGCCCCCTTGGCGCACATAGCTGACGACATTGTCCAGATACTCCATCGGCAAAATGCCCCGCATGCGGTAGCGGTCAAAAACGATCAGATCAAATTCATTTATCTTTTCCACGAACAATTCACGCGTAGGAAAAGCGATCAACGACAGCTCATCGACCGGGATGCCGTCTTGCTTTTCCGGGGGGCGCAAAATGGTGAAATGCACCAGATCAACCGAGGGGTCAGACTTTAGCAGATTGCGCCAAACCCGCTCTCCGGTGTGGGGTTCGCCTGAAACCAGCAGTACACGCAGACGGTCACGCACCCCATTGATCTGCACGACGGCGGCGTTGTTGCGGTCTGTCAACTCTGCCTCTTGGCCCGCGACCGAAAATTGCAGCACGTTCTGCCCGCCATGCGGTAGCACAACCGGCAATTCCAGATCTTCCCCCACCGGCACCATGAACGACACGGGTGCCTCGGCATCGACTGCGATGGTCAGTTCCACTTCTGGCCCCAGATCGGCAGGTGCGGCACCTTGGTCTTCAATCCGCAGCTTTAGTATGAACTCTTCCCCGACAATCGCAAAGGCAGGCGCTTCTGTGATCACCAACCGGCGGTCCCAATCGGTTTTCCGACCTGTGAGCAACACATTCAGTGGGGCCGGCAATACCGGCGCAAGTCCAAGGTCATGCACTTGGCCATCCGTGATGATGATCGCCCCCGCAACCCGCGATTTTGGCTCTTGGGCCATAGCTTGCGCAAGGGCGGACATCGCCAAACTTCCGCTGTCATCCGGCCCATCGCCAAAGCGCACGATCCGCAGTTCGGTGTTGTCCATGGCAGCCACTTCGGCGCTGATTTGTGCCAAGGCTTGATCGGTCTGCGCGCCGCGATCTTGCAAGGATTGGCTGGCGCTGTCGTCAAGCACGGCAATGACAATATCGCTGAGGGGTTTGCGGTTCTCTTCCTGCAAACTGGGGTTCAAAAGCGCAAGACCCAAGGTCGCCATCGCCAG
>JAAFIJ010000345.1 GCA_013298675.1 Rhodobacterales bacterium
AAAGACCTGGCTGTTCAACAAACTCGCGGTCAGCAAAAGGGTGATGAATAGCGAAACTACGCCAGAGGCGAGCCCCACCCAAATTGACAGCGCCGCCGCTTGGCCAAAGCCCGGCCAATTGGCCAGTTGGACAAAAGCTGAAACGGCATCACCCGAAGGTTGGGCTAAAATGGACCAAATGGCCCCAAAAAGCCCGGCAAAGATCGGTGCACACAAGACCAGAAGGGTCAGGCGTGGCGCCTGGCGCAACGCTGCTGACCCCCATGTTTGTGGCCCTATGTTCAAGGAGCGACGCCGTAACGCTTGACCCAGTCTTCGGCGACCATCGTGACCCAGCTCGCGTGGGGTTCTAAAAGCGACTTGCCAAGCTGTGCAGGCGAAAGCGTCGCCACGCCCAGCTTCAACCCGTCAAACTGGGCTTTCGCTTCGGGTGTCAGCGCGGATTGGTTCAAAACGGTCAAGAACCCCAAAACCTCTGGGTCTTGGGCGCGGGCTTGAATGGCGGGGTCAAGCAACAGATCGGCAATCACCATCGCGCCCTCTTTGTGAGCGGCGTTAAATGGAATTGCCACAAAGGACGCGTTTCCGATGGTGCCCCCCTCCAGCACAAAAGTACGGGTGGTGTCAGCCAGATTGCCTGCGGCGATTTCAGCGCTTGCGCGGCCCGGGTTGAAGGCAAAGGATATGTCCGTCTCTGCATCCGCCAGCAACTGACCCAAAGCGGGTTCATTGGCCGGAAATGCCTTGGCGCTGCGCCACATGTGCGGATGGATCGCGTCCAAAAACGCCCAAAGCGGCGATGTCTGCTCGGCATAAGCGGCCGGATCAACCGGGCTTTGCATCACTGCCGGATCGGTCATAACGCCGTAAAGAACCTGCTTGAGGAACGTCGTTCCCAAATAGTCAGGCGGCTGCGGATAGGTAAAGCGGCCCGGATTGGCAACGATCCAATCACGCAGGCCATTCAGGGTTTTTGGGGCCTCTGGCAGCCGTGCACTGTCATATTCAAACACCAACTGAGCCATCGCCCACGGGGACTCGTACCCTTCGGTGGGCAGCGTGAAATCGGTTACCGTGGCAGGTTTGCCCGCAACATCCACCAATCCCCAGTTCGGCAGAGTTTGTGCAAAGGGGCCGTACAAAAGCCCCTTGGTCTTCATCGCTGCAAAATTGTCGCCATTGATCCAGATCAGATCAACCGCGCCGCCCTCGGTCTTGCCTGCTGATTGTTCAGCCAACACCTGCGCCACCGCGTCAGACGTTGAGGCAAGCTTGACATGGTCAAGGGTCACTCCGTAGCGTGATTGCGCCTCGGTCCCAACGAAGGCTATGAAATCATTTATTTTTGTATCACCGCCCCAAGCGTGCCAATACACGGTTTGGCCCTTGGCCGCGGCCAAGGTGACCGACCAATCGCCTGCAACGGCCTGCTTGCCGAACATGGAAAGCATCAAGGAAGCGGCGGACAATTTCCCAAATTCGCGTCTGTGCATCGTGTCACCCTGAAATTTTTTTCTAAGCCTGACTTAGGCGCTGAAGCCGTCTTACGTGTTTAGCCCATTGCGCCGCAACCAAAAGGGTGAAGGACTAACGCGAAAGTGAGAACTGAGGTTTGGCACGTGCGGTGCTGGAAAGCCGTGAAGGCAAGAGGAACAAGACGATGTTGGATGCAATCCTACGTAAGCAAATTGATCCGGTTTTGACCCGTTGGGGCAGGACGTTGGCAGGGGCGGGCTGGACGGCCAATCAGGTGACGATCGTTGGTCTTGCACTTGGGTTATCCGCCGCTGCGATCATCGCTGCAGATGGGGCCGGTTGGCTGGCGTTGATGTTTTTGCTCGCCGGGCGGGTGGCCGACGGGCTTGACGGTGCGGTCGCGCGCGCCAGCGTCAAAACAGATTTCGGCGGGTATTTCGATATTGTGTGCGACTGGGTGTTCTATGCAGCCATTCCTTTGGCTTTTGTCCTGCGTGACCCTGATGCCAATGGTGTAGCCGGAGCTGCGCTGTTGGCTAGCTTTTACATCAATGGCGCAAGTTTTCTGGGCTATGCGATCCTTGCCGAAAAACGCGGAATGCAAACCCGCGCGCAAGGGGAAAAGTCTCTCTATTATTCCGCTGGGTTGCTGGAGGGCACGGAGACGATTTTGTTCTTTGCAACCCTGTGTCTCTGGCCAAACTCCTTTTACGGTCTTGCAATGATCTTTGCAGCCTTGTGCCTTGCAACAGCGGCCGCAAGACTTGCGTTGGCCTACAAGGTTTTTGGTCGCGGACAATAGGCAGGCAAAAACAGCCGAACCTGGCCATCATGTCGAGCGCCCCTTGCAGCCCCCGGCGCGCGACACTAAGACTCTGTCAAGACTACTGCGCTAACTCTCATACAATCGAAAACAGGCAGGCGAACATGCGCGATCCCGTTGACCACTATATGAACACCCTCGTGCCGATGGTTGTTGAACAGACCAGCCGCGGCGAGAGAGCTTATGATATTTTCAGCCGTATGCTGAAAGAGCGGATCATTTTCCTGGCAGGCCCCGTACATGATGGCATGTCGTCCCTGATCTGCGCGCAGTTGCTGTTCCTTGAGGCGGAAAATCCGTCGAAAGAAATTTCGATGTATATCAACTCGCCTGGTGGTGTGGTGACAAGCGGCCTTTCGATCTATGACACTATGCAATACATCCGCCCCAAGGTTTCAACCCTTGTGATCGGACAAGCGGCCTCTATGGGGTCGCTGTTGCTGCAAGCGGGCGAAAAGGGCATGCGGTTCAGCCTGCCCAACAGCCGCGTCATGGTGCACCAGCCTTCAGGTGGGTATCAGGGCCAGGCGACGGACATC
>JAAFIJ010000346.1 GCA_013298675.1 Rhodobacterales bacterium
GTTGCGCGTACAACCAACGGCCACAAACTGCCTTGTCGCCTGTGCGATTTTGCAGGGTTTAAAGTCGCACACCGCCTTGCTATCTATCCAACGCACGATGCAAGGAGCGAGAGATGAGCCGCATTGAACTGGGTCTTGATACATTTGGGGACGTTTCCTTGGCGGCCGATGGCACGCTAAAGCCGATGGACCAAGTTTTGCGCGATGTCGTCGAAGAAGCTGTGGTGGCAGATCAGGCGGGCGTCGACTTTATCGGCATTGGCGAGCACCACCGACCTGATTTCGCCGTCTCGGCACCTGAAATTGTCCTTGCAACCATCGCTGGTCGGACGTCCAAAATTCGGTTGGGGACAGCCGTGACAGTTCTGTCATCAGATGATCCGATCCGGGTGTTTCAACGCTTCTCAACCTTGAATGCCCTGTCAAGCGGTCGGGCAGAAATCATCGTCGGCCGAGGTTCTTTCACTGAAAGCTATCCATTATTCGGATTTGATTTGCAGGACTACGAACGTCTGTTCGAAGAAAAACTCGACCTTTTGGCCAAACTTGTGCGCCAGCCAACGGTCACTTGGTCGGGGACCATTCGTCCTGCTTTGAGCGATCAACGGGTCTATCCACCCCTTGCCCCTGAGGGGTTGACCACTTGGGTCGGCGTTGGCGGAAGCCCGGAATCCGTGGTTCGCCTTGTGCGCCAAGACCTGCAATTGATGCTTGCCATCATCGGCGGCGACCCGCGGCGCTTTGCCCCATATATTGATCTCTACCACCGGGCCTGCGCGCAACTGGGCAGGCAGGTTCGCCCTATCGGAGTCCACTCTCCCGGGTTTGTCGCCAAAACTGATGAGGCCGCCCGAGAGGCGTTGTGGCCGCATTACGCCGACATGTTCGGCAGAATTGGCCGTGAGCGGGGTTGGCCGCCCACCACCAAGGAACGCTTCATTGAAGAGGTTGAACACGGATCTCTCTATGTCGGGTCGCCCGAAACCGTGGCGCGCAAGATCGCAAAAACCATCACAGACCTAAAGATCCAGCGTTTTGATATGAAGTATTCGACCGGACCGATGCCACATGAAAAATTGCTGGACTGTATTGGTCTGTACGGCGAAAAAGTTGTGCCCATGGTGCACGACATTTTGGCTCATAACCCAGCCGGAACAATGCATTAGGCCCAAAAGGCAAAACACCCGCTGCGATAGCGCTGCGGGTGTTTTCAAAGTCTACCTTGGCCGGTGATCCTATCCGCGCGGTTTCTTGTTTCTGGTCACCAGCATCAACAGTGACGGGATGACCACAAGCGTCAGGACCGTTGCAAACGCCAGACCGAACACAATCGCACTCGACAACGAAATCCACCATTGAGTGGACGGCGCGCCAAAGGTCGTCTCGTGGTTCAAAAGTTCAAGGTTCGTCCCAAAAGCGATCGGAAGAACGCCCAGAATCGCGGTCAATGCGGTCAAGACAACGGGACGCGCCCGCTCTCTACAGGTTTCCAAGATTGCCTCAATCTTTGCCATGCCTTGCTCGCGCAGCGTATCATAGGTGTCGATTAACACGATGTTGTTGTTCACGACCACCCCGGCAAGGGCAATAACACCAATACCTGTCATCACGACACCAAAGGGTTGGCCCATGATCAACAGGCCCAAAAGTACCCCGATGGTCGACATGATCACCGCAGACAACACCAAGCCCACAGAGACGAACTTGTTGAACTGCGCCAACAGCACGACAAAGATCAGGAACATGGCTGCGCCAAACGCCTTCATCAAAAACGCCCCCGCCTCGGCTTGTTCGGCATCTTCGCCTGCAAGCTTCCAGCGGATGCCCGCAGCCTCTAGTCCCGACTTTTCCAACTCTGCGGTGATTGCCTGACGCACCGGATCGGCCTGCACGCCTTCAACGATGCCCGCCTGAATGGTCACTGTCCGCTGCCCGTCAATCCGTGTCAAAGTGCCCGTGGTCGGCACGGCCACCCGTTTGACAAAGTTTGAAATCGGGACGGAGCCTTGAGGCGTCTGAATGCGCAAGGAATCCATCGCAGTGATGGTGCGTTGATCTTGCGGCAGGCGCAGGACGATATCGACGGAATCGTCCGCACCGGCAGGACGATAATCCGACAGCTTCAGACCCGAGGTGACCAGTTGCACCATCGCCCCGACAGTCCCGGGTGAAATGCCATAACGCGCGGCTGCACCTCGATCGACCTGCAATTCCCAATCGATCCCCGGAGGCGAAAGGCCCCCATCGATGTCGATAATCTCTGGCACCTTTGCCAGTTTGTCCGCAACGTCCTGGGCTGCTTGCTTTAGACCCACTGGGTTGGCTGCCGAAAGTTGAATTTGAATGGCTTTGCCCGTCGGTGGACCCGCATCTGGAACAGAAACCTCAATATCGACACCCGGAATCCCTGTCATCGCGCTGCGCAGTTCTGCCAGAATTGCGTTGGCATTCTTACGTTCACGCCAATCGACAAATTCGTATTGAATGACACCGATCACATCGGCGGCCACGTCATTGCCCGCACCACCACCCGCGCCAGAGCGCGTGTAGATCGTGGCAATACCCGGCCAGCCGAGCATCCGGTCTTCGGCTTGCTTGACCAGCGCATCCTTTTCCTCAATCGACAGGTTGCCCCGCGCCTTGACATACAAAAGGCCGTAATCAGGTTCTACGTTTGGAAAAAACTCAACGCCACTGCCGTATTTTCCATAGGCCACGGGCACGGCACCCAGAATGCCAAGAACCAAAACCAAAGTAATCCATGGATGCCGCACAGCACGCCCGACGACCCAAAGATAAGCGCCGTCTTTGTGCTTTTGGGGTTCTTTGAACGGC
>JAAFIJ010000349.1 GCA_013298675.1 Rhodobacterales bacterium
TTTTTTTTTGGCGTTCTTCGAGCCGTTCGACCAGATCAAAGCTGTTCTTATCAGTTGGATCGCCGATTCGGATCTGATCGACGAGGCCTGACGCGGGGCCTTTGGGGCCATAAGCGGGTGTGAAACCACAAGCCGCGAGGGCCAGCGGCATCAAAATCAGGGTTCGGCGGTTAAATGACGACATTGATGATGCGACCCGGCACAACGATGATCTTCTTGACCGTCGCTCCGGCCAGGAATTTAACCACAGCATCATCCGCCAGCGCGATCTTTTCAATCTCGGATGCAGGCATATCTGCCGGTACGCTGATTTCCGCCCTGCGTTTGCCATTGATCTGGATTGGCAAGGTCACGGTATCATCAACCAAGAGGGCAGGGTCTGCCTTGGGCCACGGCGCGCCCGCGCAAAGGCCCGTCCCGCCCTGATAGGTCCAGATCGATTCGGCCATATGCGGCGTCATCGGGGACATCAACTGCGCCAGCGTGCGGATCGCGTGTTTCATCGTCGCAGTCGACGCATTGGCCCGCGAGAGTGTGTTGGTGAATTCGTAAAGTTTGGCGATGGCCTTGTTGAAGGCAAAGTTTTCGATGCCAAAGGTCACTTCATGCACGGCCTTGGCGGTAGCTTTCAGCAAATCCTGATCGCCTTCGCCGATGTGGTCGGCGGGCATTTCACCGATGCGCGAACACAGGGTCCAGACGCGGGACAAGTGTTTGAAGGCGGCTTCTGCGCCGGAAGAGGTCCATTCCACGTCGCGTTCGGGCGGGCTGTCGGACATCACGAACCAGCGCGCGGTGTCGGCCCCAAAGGCGTCGATGATGTTCATCGGGTCGACGACGTTCTTTTTGGATTTCGACATTTTGGCGGAGGGGATGATATCTACGACCGTGCCATCGGCCAGTTTGCCGTCCGTAACATCCTCGGGCAGATGATAAACTGGGCGGCCATTTGAGTCGGTGGTTTTGTAAATCTCATGCGTCACCATGCCTTGGGTGAACAGCGCGTTGAACGGTTCTATTGCTTTGGCGGGTAAATGCCCTGTCGCGTGCATCGCACGGGCAAAGAATCGGGAATACAGCAGGTGGAGGATCGCGTGCTCAATCCCGCCGATGTATTGATCGACGTTCATCCAGTATTCAGCCTCGGCCAAATCGGTCGGGGTTTTGGCGTGTGGCGCGGTAAAGCGGGCGTAATACCACGAACTGTCCATAAACGTGTCCATGGTGTCGGTTTCGCGGCGCGCGGCGGCCCCACATTTCGGGCAAGCGCAGTTGCGCCAAGTAGGGTGACGGTCCAACGGGTTGCCGGGGATGTCGAAGGTCACGTCATAGGGCAGCTCAACCGGCAGGTTTTCCTTTTTCTCTGGCACGACACCGCAAGTGTCACAGTGCACAACCGGAATCGGGCAACCCCAATAGCGCTGACGAGAAATGCCCCAGTCGCGCAGGCGGTACCGCGTCTGCCCTTTGCCAAGACCCCGCGCCTCCATCCAGGTGATAGAGGTCTCGATCATCTCATAGGCGGTGGACTGCACAATCCCGGTAAAGTGTTGAACATAATCAACAAGCACGTCCTTGGCGGGGACAAGCGCTTCGCTGTCGATGACATTGGTTTCGCCCGGCATGTTGAACGCGTTCTCGACAGGCAGGTCATATTTAAGTGCGAAATCCAGGTCGCGCTGATCATGGCCGGGGCAGCAATAGATCGCGCCGGTGCCGTATTCCATCAAGACGAAATTGCCGATCCAGATCGCGAGGCTTTGGTCAGAATAGATCGGATGCTGTACCGTCAATCCGGTATCCAGCCCCAATTTTTCTGCGGTTTCAATGGCTTCGGCGCTGGTACCGCCCTTGCGGCACTCCTCGACAAAGGCGGCGACATTTGCGTTGGTGGCGGCAAGGGCGCGTGCCAAAGGATGCTCTGGTGCGATGGCCATAAAGGTTGCGGCGCGCAGGGTGTCGGGCCGCGTCGAATAGCAGGTCAGATTAGACAGACCCGCCGCAGGGGTGGTCAGCGGGAAATCCACCTCGATGCCGCGCGACTTGCCGATCCAGTTGGCCTGCATCAGGCGGACCTTTTCCGGCCAATCTTTCAGACCGTCCAACGCATCCAGCAACTCGCCGGAATAATCGCTGATCTTAAAGAACCACTGCGTCAATTCGCGCCGTTCAACCGCCGCGTTTGACCGCCAGCCTTTGCCGTCGATCACCTGTTCATTGGCCAGAACGGTCATGTCGACCGGGTCCCAGTTCACAACGGCGGCTTTGCGGTAGACCAGACCCTTGTCCATCATATCGATGAACATGGATTGCTGTTGGCCGTAGTATTCCGGGTCGCAGGTGGCAAATTCGCGCGACCAGTCGATGGACAGGCCCAGCGGCTTCATCTGCGCACGCATATCGGCGATGTTGGAATAGGTCCAATCCTTGGGATGGCCGCCGCGTTCCATTGCAGCATTCTCGGCAGGCATGCCAAAGGCGTCCCATCCCATCGGGTGCAGCACCGAAAATCCTTGGGCGGCCTTATACCGAGCGACCACATCGCCCATCGTATAGTTGCGCACATGGCCCATATGAATGCGGCCCGATGGGTAGGGGAACATTTCCAGCACGTAATACTTTTGCTTGGCCGGATCGCGCTTGGCGGTAAAGCTGCCGGCGGCATCCCATGCGGATTGCCACTTTGCTTCTATCGACTTTGGTTCATAGCGCGACATCATTGGCCTCATTCTGCTTGTCGCCGCGAGGTATAGCGAGGCG
>JAAFIJ010000347.1:0-504 GCA_013298675.1 Rhodobacterales bacterium
CGATCTCAAAGACGGCAATTGCGTCCGCCTGCTGCGCGGCGAGATGTCGGCGGCAACCGTCTTTGGTACCGACCCCGCAGCCCAAGCGCTCAGCTTTCAAAACGCCGGCTGCGCATGGGTGCATCTGGTGGATCTGAACGGCGCTTTCGCTGGGGTGCCGGTGAATGGCGCGGCGGTTGAGGCGATCTTGCGTGCAATTTCGGTCCCTGCACAGCTTGGCGGCGGCATCCGTGACATGGCGACCATAGAAATGTGGCTGTCACGCGGTCTGGCGCGCGTCATTCTGGGCACGGTCGCGGTGGAAAATCCAGACCTTGTGCGTCAAGCGGCGCGTGCCTTTCCGGGCCAGGTTGCTGTCGGCATTGATGCCCGCAAAGGGTTTGTCGCAACCAAGGGCTGGGCCACAGAGACCCAAGTGCAAGCGACCGACCTTGCCCGCAGCTTTGAAGACGCAGGCGTCGCCGCGATTATTTACACCGATATCGACCGCGACGGCGCAATGCA
>JAAFIJ010000347.1:514-2810 GCA_013298675.1 Rhodobacterales bacterium
TCGATCCCCGTCATTGCAAGTGGTGGCGTGTCCTCTCTTGCCGATCTGATCGCACTGCGCGACGACGGCGCTATCGCCGGCGCAATCTCGGGGCGTGCCCTTTACGACGGTGCAATCGATCTCACCCAAGCAATCGCCGCCCTGAACACCTGATTTCATCTGTTCACAAATATCCCGGGGGACACGGCCAAAGGCCGTTGGGGGCGGCGCCCCCTCTTTCTTATCCATTGGGAAACCTCTAAGATGCCAGCATGCTGAAAACCCGCATCATCCCTTGCCTCGATGTGGCCAATGGCCGCGTGGTCAAAGGCGTCAATTTTATCGACCTGCGCGATGCTGGTGATCCGGTAGAGGCGGCGCGGGCCTATGATGCTGCCGGCGCGGATGAGTTGTGCTTTTTGGACATTCACGCCACCCATGAAAACCGCGGTACGATGTTTGATCTGGTCACGCGCACGGCAGAAGCTTGCTTTATGCCGCTGACAGTGGGGGGCGGGGTTCGCAGCCATTTGGATGTGCGCGCGCTGTTGCTTGCTGGGGCCGACAAAGTTTCGTTCAACTCTGCGGCGGTCGCCGACCCACGCGTGGTGGCCGAGGCGGCTGACCGGTTTGGTTCTCAATGCATCGTCGTGGCGATCGACGCAAAAACCGTCAGCCCCGGACAATGGCAAATTTTCACCCACGGTGGGCGTAACGCGACCGGCATCGACGCTGTTGAATTTGCCTTGAAAATGGCCCAAATGGGGGCGGGGGAAATCTTACTTACTTCGATGGACCGCGACGGCACAAAGGGCGGATACAACCTACCGCTGACCCGCGCCATTGCGGATGCGGTTGCCATTCCGGTGATTGCCAGTGGCGGTGTCGGCACTTTGGATCACCTTGTCGAAGGCGTGACACTTGGCCATGCTTCGGCTGTTTTGGCCGCCTCTATTTTCCACTTCGGCACTTATTCCATCGGCGAAGCCAAGGCCCATATGGCCGCGGCTGGCATTCCCATGAGGCTGTCATGACCCCTCTTCAAAGACTTGCCGCGACCATAGAAACGCGCAAATCAGCCGATCCCCAAAGTTCTTGGACCGCCAAGTTGCTTGCGAAAGGCCCTGAAAAATGCGCTGAGAAGTTTGGTGAAGAGGCGATTGAGGCCATCATAGAGGCCGTAAAGGGGGACCGTGACAAATTGACGTCAGAGGCCGCCGACGTCTTGTATCACCTCTTGGTCATGCTCGCCTCGCGCGATGTCACGCTGGATATGGTCTTGTCCGAGCTTGCGCGGCGTGAAGGGACATCGGGGCTTGAGGAAAAGGCCGCTCGCCCCTAAGATTTCTCAAATGAGGGGGGCCGTGCGATGACCAAGATCGAAATCCAAAATGTTGGACAACCCGGGAAAACCTACAGCGTTGACGCCGATAAATTTACCGAGATGCGCCGCGCGGTTTTGCTGTCTTTGCCAAACAGCCCACCGGGAATGACACCAAGCACCTTGATTGCAGCGGTGACGCCGCTTTTGAGTGTAGACCTCTTCCCTGGCGGTAAGACAGCTGGTTGGTGGGTAAAGGCGGTTCAGCTTGACCTTGAGGCCAAAGCCATCATCAAGCGCGCTGATAAAGCGCCTGTCAGGCTCTGGCGCGTCTAAGCCCCGGCGCCAAACCTGTCTTAGGCGCGCTTTTCCAGCCCAAGCCGGGGAATTTCGATCGCTGGGCAGTGATCCATCACCACCGTTAAGCCTGCCGCAATTGCGATATCTGCCGCGGCTTGGTTGATCACGCCCAACTGCATCCAAATCGTCTTGGCCCCTATTTCAATGGCCTCTGCCACAACCGGACCCACCTCTTCGGACCGCCGGAAGATGTCGACCATATCGACAGGTCCAACGATGTCACGCAAAGTGGCATGCACCACCTCTCCCAACCCGCTGTCCATGCCCGCCTGCCCCGGATTGACCGGGATCACCCTATAGCCTTGCCGCACCAGAAACGCCGCCACCCGGTGGCTTGGGCGGTCAGGTTTCGCCGACCAGCCAACCAATGCGATGGTTTTGGTTTGCGTCAGAATACTTTTGATCTCTGCGTCACTTGCCATGATGATCGTCCTTAGACAGGTTTTGGATTTGTGAAATAACTGTGGCCAAGCCGTGCTGCCATGGTCAGCCCGACTCTGGAACAGCCTCACCAACCTGCCATGAATTGCCGTCAAGAAAAAGGCGCCCAAGCCGCGACGGCTGGGCGCCAGTATGGAACGAGGGACAGTGCAAGGGCAACAGAAGTTCCAAATCTGCTTCCGTGACCTTTACATA
>JAAFIJ010000348.1 GCA_013298675.1 Rhodobacterales bacterium
ACAAATCGGGTGGCACGTCGGTTTACGGGGCGACGGCATGGTTGCGTTATTCCAAACTGATCGCACCGCTTTCAGTGTGGTGTAACTGGTTCGCTTGGTCGCCTGTGCTGTCGTTGGGCTGTGCGATTGCGGCGGGCTATATTCTGAACTCGCTCTTCCCGATCCCTGCGGCGGAAAGCCAGATGGTGCTCGACTGGGTTGCTGCGAACTTGGCCAATTATACGGAAACCACCCAATCGGTCGTTGACTATATTGCGGCCAATGCCGGAACCTTGCCTGCAGATGCGATTACGGCTGTCGCGACCGCTGACGGGGTGTCTGCGCTGACACCTGCGTTCCGCGTCTGGGAAGCCTTCGCCATCACCGTGCCCGGCCTTGGCGTTTTGCACTTTAACTCGACCTTCGTGATCGGCACCGTGTTGATGTTGATCATGCTGGCCATTCAACATGGCGGCATTGCAGCCACGGCCTCGGCGCAAAAGGTGCTGGCCGTGATCGTTCTGGTGCCGCTGTTGCTGGTAGGTTTGGTGCCGATTTTGACCGGCTCCATTGATTGGATGAATGTCACAGGCATTTTTCCGCCCACAGCCGCCTATTCGGGTGTGAACGGCGAATGGAATGTCGGCGGTTGGACCTTGTTCTTGGGCGGCATGTATATCGCCGCATGGTCGACCTACGGGTTTGAAACCGCGGTATGCTATACCTCCGAACTGAAAGACCCAAAGCGCGATACCTTCCGCGCGATCTTTTATTCGGGTCTGTTGTGCATGGTGTTCTACTTCTTGATCCCATTTTCGTTCCAAGGCTACTATGGCTTGGGCGGCATGTTGGAAACCGGGATCGTTGACGGGACAGGCGTTGGCGCCGCGTTGGGAGCGATGCTCGGCTCTAACCCGATCTTCATTCAGATCTTTGTGATCTTGATGATCCTTGCACTTTTCTTGGCGATCATGACCGCAATGGCTGGGTCTTCACGCACGCTTTATCAAGGATCTAGAGACGGTTGGTTGCCAAAGTACCTAACCAAGACCAATGAAAAAGGCGCGCCGGTTGGCGCAATGTGGACGGACTTTGCGTTTAACCTGATTTTGCTGGCGCTTGCCTCTGACGTTGGAGGCTATTTCTATGTTCTGGCGATTTCCAACGTGGGTTACATCTTGTTCAACTTCCTGAACTTGAACGCAGGTTGGATCCACCGCATCGACAGCCCAAATCGCGAACGTCCCTGGAAAGCGCCGAATTGGCTGTTGGGGTTCAACACTCTTTTGGCCTTTGTAAACGCATTGTTCCTGGGGGCCGGCGCAAAGGTCTGGGGCTATGAAAACGCGCTTTGGTCGGGTCTAATCTTTGCGGCCTTCATCATTCCGGTGTTCTGGTTCCGCCACTATGTGCAAGACAAAGGTCATTTCCCGAAAGAGGCGATGGACGATTTGGGTCTGTCTGATCACGGGGATTTGGGGCCGCGCAATGCAGGTATGTTGCCCTATCTGACGCTCGCGGCAGGTGCGGCGGTTGTCCTCTGGTCAAACTGGTTCTTCGTATTGCCAGCCTGAACAACCCGAAAATTGAGAATGGAAGGGCGGCCGCATCGGCCGCCCTTACTTGTTTCCGCCATCGCTGACTGAAATCGACCGAAACATTGCCTAAGAGGAAATAATTTTGCACAAGAAGGTTGATCTTGACCAAACATCGCCGCAAACTGTCAGATGAAAGCTATGTTGCAGGGGGGCTAATATGACCAATTCTTGGAGATTCTCGACACTGGGTGATCGTCACCGCGCTTTGGGTTCCAACCTTGAGGACTGGAGCGGGATGGGCACCGCTTGGTCTTATTCTAAGGGCGGTCCTGACGCTGAATACATGGCAATCCGCACCAAGGCCGGGTTGATGGATGTGTCGGGCCTGAAAAAGGTGTACATCACCGGGCCAGCGGCCAGCCACGTGATCGAACGGGCGACCACGCGCAACATGGAAAAGCTGATGCCCGGCCGTTCGGTATATGCGACGATGCTGAATGATGCGGGCAAGTTTGTGGACGACTGCGTCATATACCGCCTTGGGCCAAACAATTTCATGGTGGTTCACGGATCGGGTCAGGCGCATGAGCAACTGACGATGGCCGCCACCGGGCGCGATGTGTCTATCCGCTTTGATGACAATCTGCATGATCTGTCGCTGCAAGGGCCGCTGGCCGTGCAATACCTTGAAAAACACGTCGAAGGCATTCGCGCCCTGCCCTACCACGCGCAGATGCAAACCAGTCTGTTTGGCAAACCCGTCATGATTTCGCGCACTGGTTACACCGGAGAGTGCGGATATGAGATTTTCTGCCGTGGTCAGGATGCAGCCTTGATCTGGGACCGTATCCTAGAGGAAGGCGCACCAATGGGGATCATTCCGTGCCGCTTTACCACGCTCGATATGCTGCGGACCGAAAGCTATTTGTTGTTCTTCCCCTTCGACAACTCTGAAATGTATCCGTTCGAGTCCGAAGGCCCTGGCGACACGCTGTGGGAATTGGGGCTGGATTTCACCGTGTCACCCGGCAAAGTGGGCTTCCGCGGTGCCGAAGAGCACTACCGCCTGAAAGGGCGCGAGCGGTTCAAAATCTGGGGCCTGAAACTTGCCGGCAAGAACGTACCGGGCAACGGCGCGCCGGTCTTTAAGGGTGGCAAACAGGTCGGCCTTGTGACCCAAGCAATGTATTCACCACTGAATGACTGGACGATCGCGATTGCGCGTCTGCCGGTCGATTGCGCGAACAATGAAACCAAGCTGACGGTCA